>JAFLEC010000127.1 GCA_017302095.1 Lysobacterales bacterium
GTCTACCGGCAAGCGCCCGCCGTGGATGCCCGACCTGCCACCGCCCCGCGGCGGCAAGCGACCCGGTCCACCGATGCCGCCGCCACGCGCGCCGATCGCCGATCCGCAGGCGCGCCGCGAGGCCGAGCGCTACGCCAACCCGATCGCCAGTCGCGAGATGATCCTGCAGGTGCTGGCGGCGGCCGACGGGCCGATGGACGCCGAGGCGCTGGCCGCGAAACTCGCGCTGGAGGCGCCGGATCGCTTCGACGCGCTGCAGAAGCGCCTCTCGGCGATGCTGCGCGAGGGCCAGCTGCTGCAGAACCGCCGCGGCGGTTACGTGCCGGCGGCACGCGCCGACCTGGTGCCCGGCACCGTGATCGCCAATCCGGACGGCTTTGGCTTCCTGCGCCCGGAGCAGGGCGGCGACGACCTGTTCCTGCCGCCCTACGAAATGCGCAAGGTCACCCATGGCGACCGCGTGCTGGCCAGCATCACCAGCATGGACCGGCGCGGGCGCGGCGAGGCGACCATCGTCGAGGTGCTCGAGCGCCGCCTGACCCGGCTGCTGGGCCGCTACACCGAGGAACTCGGCATCGCCTACGTGGTGCCCGACGACAAGCGCATCCAGCGCAACGTGCTGGTCCCGCAGGACGCGCGCAACGGTGCACGCGCCGGCCAGCTGGTGGTCGCCGAGATCGTGCAGGCGCCGGAGGCGCACCGGCCGCCGATCGGTCGCGTGCTCGCGGTGCTGGGCGACAAGCTGACGGCTTCGCAGGCGGTGGAGGCGGCGATCCACGGCCACGACATCCCGCACGAATTCCCGCCGGAGGTGCTGGCCCAGGCCACCGCGGTGCCACTGGAGGTGCAGCCGGCCGACATCGCCGGCCGCGTCGACCTGCGCGGCGTGCCGCTGGTCACCATCGACGGCGAGGACGCGAAGGACTTCGACGACGCGGTCTGGTGCGAACCGAACAAGGACGGCTTCCGGCTGGTGGTCGCGATCGCCGACGTCTCCCACTACGTGCGGCCCGGCACCGCGCTGGACGACGAGGCGCAGCTGCGCGCGACCTCGGTCTACTTCCCCGGCTTCGTGGTGCCGATGCTGCCGGAGACCCTGAGCAACGGCATCTGTTCCCTGATGCCGAAGGTGGACCGCCTGTGCTTCGTCTGCGACATGCAGGTGGGGCGCGACGGCATCGTGAGCGGCGCCGAGTTCTACGAGGCGGTGATGCATTCGCATGCCCGCCTGACCTACACCGATGTCTGGAACGCGGTCGGCGAGGGCATCCCGGAGGACGACCACGCCGCGGCGCTGGCCAAGGTCGGGCCGCTGCTGCCGCAGGTGCAACGCCTGCACCAGCTGTACAAGGTGCTGGACCGGGCACGTGCCAAGCGCGGCGCGATCGAGTTCGAGAGCGGCGAGGTGCGCTTCGTGCTGGACGCGCAGGGCGCGGTCTCCCAGGCCGGCATGCTCCAGCGCAACGACGCGCACAAGCTGATCGAGGAATGCATGATCGCGGCCAACGTGCAGGCCGCGCTGTTCCTGCTCGACGCCGGGGTGCCGGCACCGTACCGCGACCACGACAAGCCGCCGGAATCCAAGTACGCCGACCTCGAGGAATTCCTCAAGGAATTCGCGTTGCGGATGCCGCCGTGGGCGAAGGTCAGGCCGAAGGATTTCCGCGCCATGCTGGAGAAGATCCGCGAGCGCCCCGACGCGACCCTGCTGGAATCGGTGATCCTGCGCAGCCAGTCGCTGGCGGTCTACGCGCCGGACAACATCGGCCACTTCGGGCTGGCGCTGGAGGCCTACGCGCACTTCACCTCGCCGATCCGCCGCTATCCCGACCTGCTGGTGCACCGCGCGATCAAGCATGCGCTGCGCGGCGGCCGGCCGGAGGCCTACGCGTATTCGCCGCACGACATGGCGTCGCTGTCGCTGCAGTGCTCGGAACGTTCGCGGCGCGCCGACGAGGCCCAGCGCGAGGTCGATGAACGCTACCGCGCGGCGTGGATGGAGGGGCATGTCGGCAAGGAGTTCGACGGCACCATCAGCGGCGTCACCAGCTTCGGCCTGTTCGTGGAGCTGGACGAGTCCAAGGTCAACGGGCTGGTCCACGTGACCCAGCTGCCGCGCGACTTCTACCACTTCGACGCGGTGCGCAAGACGCTGACCGGCGAACGCCGCGGCCGCGCGTTCCGGCTGGGCGACCGGGTGCGGATCGTGGTGCTCAAGGCCAGCGTGGAGGACCGCAAGATCGATTTCCGCCTGGCCGAGGACGAGGGCGACGTCAAGCCGCTGCCGGAACGCGGCAAGCCGGCCAAGCGGCAGAAGCAGAAGTACTGAGGGTTCGCCTCCCTCCCTTGCGAAGCAGGGGAGGGCTGAGTGGGTGTTCTTTGCCGGACTCGGGCGAACAGCACCCCCTCCCGACCTCCCCCTTCGCTTCGCGAAAGGGAGGAGCAAAGGCACAATGCGCGCATGAGCAAGCAAGCCCAATGGATCGTCGGCCTCAACGCGGTCGCCTCGGCGCTGGAGCACGATGCGGAACACGTGCGCGAGGTGCTGCTGGAAGCCGGCGGCAAGAATCCGCGCATCGTCGAGATCGAGGGCCAGGCGCGCCGGCTCGGCATCGATGTGCGCCGGGTCGCGCAGCAGGCGCTGGACGGCGTTGCCGGCGGGGTGCGCCACCAGGGCGCGGCGGCGCGCTATGCGGCTGTGAAGACCTGGGACGAACACGAACTGCCGGCGCTGGTCGAGGCCGCCGAGGGCCGCGCGCTGGTGCTGGTGCTCGATGGCGTGCAGGACCCGCACAACCTCGGCGCCTGCCTGCGCAGCGCGGCCGCGGCGGGTGCGACCGCGGTGGTCTTCCCGAAGGACAAGGCGGTGCAGCTCAACGCCACCGTGCGCAAGACTTCCGCCGGTGCCGCCGATACCCTGCCGGTGTTCAGCGTGACCAACCTCTCGCGCACCTTGCGCGACCTGCAGAAGGCGGGCGTGTGGATCTACGGATTCGCCGGCGAGGCCGACGCATCGCTGTATGCGCTCGACCTCAAGGGCAACGTGGCGCTGGTGATGGGCAGCGAGGGCGATGGGCTGCGCCGGCTGACCCGCGAGAACTGCGACCAGCTGGTGAAGATCCCGATGCCGGGCGGCTTCGAGAGCCTGAACGTGTCGGTGGCGACCGGCGTCGCCCTGTTCGAGGCGGTCCGGCAACGGCAATGACGGAGGGGAGGCGACGATGAACCTGCAGTGGTACGACTGGGTCGGGATGGGCGGCACCGTGCTGGTGGTGGCGGCCTTCTTCCTGCTGCAGGCCGGGCGCCTGCACGGCAACCGGCTGGCCTACCAGCTGATGAACCTGCTCGGCGCGGCCGGCATCCTGGTCTCGCTCTGGGGCAGCTTCAACATCTCGGTGTTCCTGCTGGAGGCGACCTGGGTCGCGATCAGCGCCTACGGCATCGTGCGCTCGTTCAAGGCGAAGCCGAAGGCGCCTTAGCCGCTCGCACGTCGGACACCATGCCCGGCGCCGCCGGCCTGGGCCAGACGTTCGCGATCGCGCAGAACAGTTCCGCGGTGCGTTCGGCGTCGTACACCGCCGAATGCGCCTCGCGCCCGTCCCACGGGATGCCGGCGGCATGCACCGCGCGCGCCAGCACGGTCTGCCCGTAGGCCAGGCCGGCCATGGTCACGGTGTCGAACACGCTGAACGGATGGAACGGGTTGCGCTTGTGCTGCACCCGCGCGACCGCGGCATTCACGAAATTGAGGTCGAAGTGCGCGTTGTGGCCGACCAGGATCGCGCGCTGGCAGCCGTGCCGCTTGACCGCCGCGCGCACCGGCACGAACACCTTGTCGAGGCCGGTGCGCTCGTCGACCGCGAAGCGCAGCGGGTGCCCGAGCTTGATGCCGGTGACTTCCAGCGACTTCGGATCCACGCTGGTGCCGGGCGCGGGGTCGAGGTGCGCATGCGCGACCGCGCCCGGCACGAAGCGGCCGTCGGCGTCGAGTTCGATCGGCACCGCCGCGATCTCCAGCAGCGCATGGCGGTTCCAGTCGAAACCGCCGGTCTCGACGTCGACCACCACCGGCAGGTAGCCGCGGAAGCGCGCGGCCATGGCGGAATGGCCCTCGTGGCCGACGGCCGGGGCGGTCTCGTGGTCTGTCATCGCGACAGGTTAATCGATGCGGGTGCCGACGATGACGTCCTCGGCCCGCAGGCGCGCGAGCATCGGACCCGCCTCGGCGAGGAAGGCGTCGTCGTCCGCGTGCCCGCTCTCGCTGGCCAGCGACTGCAACAGTGCACGCCCGCTGCGGCCATGGTTCCCGGCGATCGACGCCAGCAGCCGATACAGCAGCGGCGACAGCGCGGCGAAGCGGACCGCGCCGGTCGCTTCGCGGCGCAGCAGCACCAGCGTGGGTGCGTCGGGCGCTACCGTGGGCTGGTGATCCGGGCCGATGCGGTCCACCGGCCAGCGGTAGGCCAGCGGCCAGGCCAGCGGCGATAGCACCGGGATGCCGTCGAGCAGGTCGCCGGCGGGATCATGCGGTGGCATCTGCGCGTCGCTGGCCTGCAGGCCGGCCTCCGCCCATTCGTAGTGCGCCAGTTCCGGCAGCCACGGGCGTGCAGGATCGACCTGCGCGTCCGCGAGGAAGCCGACGAACTCCTCCGCCAGCGCGGGGAACAGGGGCGTGTGGCAGGCGTGCTCGACCAGGAAACGGCGGACCAGCGCGACCCAGGCCTCGTCGCCCAGGGTGGCGCGGATCACCGGGAAGCCGTTGCCCAGCAGGCCGGCGAGGTTGTCGAACACCAGTCCGCGGTAGACGGCGAGGCGGCGGTCCTCGATGCCGGGTGGGCCGGGGTGCGCGGCCGGGTCGCGCACGTGCGCGGCCAGCGCGTGCAGTTGCGTGTGCAGCGTGCTCATGCGGCCGCACCCTGCAGCGCGCGCACCTGCGCCAGTTCCGCCAGCAGCGCGGGCAGCGGCGGGAAATGGAAGTCGCGTTCCAGCAGGGTCGGGCGCACGCCATGCACGCGGTAGGCATAGGCGAGCAGCGACCACACGTCGTCCTTCACCGCGGCGCCGTGGGTATCGATCTTGAGGTCGTCGGCCTCGTCGTAGTGCCCGGCGACGTGGTAACTCGCGATCCGTGCGGTCGGCATCGCCTCGATGAAGGCGCGCGCGTCGTAACCGTGGTTGACCGCGTTGACGAAGACATTGTTGACGTCGAGTAGCAGGTCGCAGTCGGCCTCGGCGAGCACTGCGTTCACGAAGTCGGCCTCGGGCAATGCCTGCCACGGTGCGGCGTAGTAGCTGACGTTCTCCACCGCGATCCGCCGGCCCAGCGCCTCCTGCGCCTGGCGGATGCGCGCGGCAACGTGGTGGACGGCCTCGTCGGTGAACGGCAGCGGCAGCAGGTCGTAGAGGTGGCCGCCGGCGCTGCAGTAGCTCAGGTGTTCGCTGTAGAGGACGGCGTCGTGGCGTTCCAGGAAGTCGCGGGTCTGGCGCAGGAAGGCGACGTCGAGCGGATCGGGTCCGCCCAGCGACAGCGACAGCCCGTGGCAGCTCAGCGGATGCCGCGCCGCGAGCGCGGCGAAGCGGTCGCCCGCCCGACCGCCGACGCCGATCCAGTTGTCGGGCGCGCACTCCAGAAAATCGAAGGCGCCCGCAGGCGCCTCGATCAACTCGTCCAGCAGGGCGCGCCGCAGGCCGAGGCCGGCAGCGCGCGCGGGCAGGGCCTCAGGCATGCAGGCTCACTTCTTGGCGCCGCACTTGCCCTCGCCGCACTTGCCTTCCCCGCACTTGCCTTCGCCGGCCTTCATCTGCGCGTGGTGGGCGTCCATCTCGGCCTGGGTGATGAAGCCGTCGCCGTTGCCGTCGTGGGCGGCGAACTTGTCGTCCTTGCCGCCGTGCGCCGCCGCGAACTCGGCGCGCGACAGCTTGCCGTCCTTGTCGGTGTCCATGTCGGCCATGCCGTGGTGGGCGGCCTTCGGCGCGGCCTGCTTGCCGCCGCACATGCCTTCGCCGCACTTGCCCTCGCCGCACTTGCCTTCCGCGGCCTTGGCGGCGGGCTTGGCATCCTGCATGTAGCCATGGGCCATGGCGTCCATGGTGAACAGGCTGCCGGCGACCAGGCTGCCGGCGGCGACGGCGACGAGGAGGGACAGCG
Source organism: Lysobacterales bacterium (assembly GCA_017302095.1). Lineage (GTDB taxonomy): Bacteria > Pseudomonadota > Gammaproteobacteria > Xanthomonadales > Xanthomonadaceae > Thermomonas. The sequence continues at coordinate 6,149 of JAFLEC010000127.1, forward strand.
GCTTGCGGGTGCGGGACATGGCGGCTCCTGTGGTGATCGAAATTCCGGAGCCGCGATCCTAGCGCCCGTGCGCCCCGCGGGCCAGTGCGGGCGTCGGCGGCGGTGCGTTCACACCACCGTGGTGCTGCTCTCGTCCCGCTTGTCCCGCGGCGGCATCAGCTCCTCGCCATGCACCAGGAACCACACGTTCTCGGCGATGTTGGTCGCGTGGTCGCCGATCCGCTCCAGGTTCTTGGCCATGAACAGCAGGTGCGTGCACGGGGTGATCGCGCGCGCGTCCTCCATCATGT
>JAFLEC010000128.1 GCA_017302095.1 Lysobacterales bacterium
CGCGTGGGCGCGCAGGCCGCGCTTGGCGCCGACGTCGTCCAGCAGCAGGCGGCAGTGCACGCCGCGGGCGGCAGCGGCGGCGAGGGCATCCGCCACCGCGTGGCCCACCGCATCGTCGAACATCAGGTAGTACAGGAGGTGGACCTCGAAGCGCGCGGCGTCGATGTCGTCCAGCAAGCGGCGCAGCGAAGCGGCGTAGTCGCCCTCGAGCGCGATCGCGTTGCCGGTCATCGGCATGAAGTCGCCGGTGCGTTCGACCAGCCGTGCAATGTCGTCGGCGATGCTGTCGTCGTGCGGCACCCAGCGCAGGCGGGCCAGGGGCTGCTGGCGCTCGGCGATCACCCGCGACGCGTTGGCCTGGCGTTCGCGCCGCTCCTTGGACAGCCACGGCTGGCCGAACGCCAGGTACAGCGGCAGGCCCAGCAGCGGCAGGAAGCCGACCAGCAGCAGCCAACTGCGCGCGGCCGCCGGCGCGCTGCGGACCGGGATCCATGCCAGCGCCGCCAACCGGATCGTCCAGTCGGCGATGAACAGCCAGGCGGCGGGATGCAGGTCGATGCCCATGCCCGCGATTCCACCACGACTGCAGTCGTGCGTGGAAATTGCGCAAAAAGAAACCCGCCTCGCGGCGGGTTCCGTGGCCATCCGTGGCCGTGGCAGCGGGCTTCACCCCTTCACGCACAGCACCTGGCGCAGCGTGTGCACGACTTCGACCAGGTCGGACTGCGCCGCCATCACCGCGTCGATGTCCTTGTACGCGGCCGGCGACTCGTCGATCACGCCGGCGTCCTTGCGGCATTCGACGTGCGCGGTGGCCTCCCGGTGCTGGGCGAGGGTGATCTGCGCGCGTGCGGCGGTCCGGCTCATGACGCGGCCGGCACCGTGGCTGCAGCTGTGGAAGCTGTCCGCGTTGCCCAACCCGCGCACGATGAAGCTCTTCGCGCCCATGCTGCCCGGGATGATCCCGAGCTCGCCTGCGCGCGCGCTCACCGCGCCCTTTCGCGTCACCAGCAAATCCAACTCGCCGTGCGTCTCCTTCTGCACGTAGTTGTGGTGGCAGTTGACCGCCAGCTTCTGCAGCTGGAACTTCGGCAGGCGGTGGCGCATCTCGTGCAGCACCCGCGCCATCATCGCCTCGCGGTTCTCGCGGGCGTAGTCCTGCGCCCACGAGACCGCTTCCACGTAGTCGTCGAACAACGGCTCGCCTTCCATGAAGAACGCGAGGTCCTTGTCCGGCAGGTGGAAGCCCAGCACGCGATGCGCCAATTGTTCGCGCGCCCGCTCGATGAAGTAGGTGCCGATCAGGTTGCCGGTGCCGCGCGATCCGCTGTGCAACATCACCCACACGGCATCGCTTTCGTCGAGGCAGAGCTCGATGAAGTGGTTGCCGCCGCCCAGCGTGCCGATCTGGCGGTCGAGCTTGTCGGTGCGGATCTTGCGGTGCTTCTGCTTGATCGCATCCAGCCGCTCGACCAGCCCGGATTGCGCCACCCGGGTCTCGATGCCGGCCGGCAGCTTCCAGTGTTCGCCGCCACGGCCGTTGCCGACCGGGACGCTGCGCTCGATGGAGTTTCGCAACGGGCCGAGGTCGTCGGGCAGGTCGCTGGCGCGCAGGGTGGTGCGCACCGCGGCCATGCCGCAGCCGATGTCGACGCCGACCGCGGCCGGGATGATCGCGCCACGGGTCGGGATCACCGACCCCACGGTCGCGCCCTTGCCCAGGTGCACGTCGGGCATCACCGCGACCCACGGCCCCACGAACGGGATCGATGCGATGTTGCGCAGTTGCTCGTGCGCCTGGTCTTCCAGCGGCACGCCGCGCACCCAGCCCTTGATCGGGGTGGTGCTGCCCTCGGCGTGCAGCAACTCGTATTGCGATTGGGTTTGCATGTTCATCTCTTCAGTCCATTGAAACCCACGCGGCGGGTCCTTCCGCCGCGCGGGGCTGTCACTTGATGGTCACCAGTTGCTTCAGCACGCCGTCCAGGCCGCCGAACACGGTGATCTTGTCGATCTTCTCGGTGACCTTCTCCAGCGCCTCGAGCTCCCTCAGGCGCATGAGCACCGGGCTCTCCTCCACCAGGCGGGCGGTGTTGAGCAGGGAACGGGTCGCGTTCGCCTCCTCGCGACGGCGGATCACGTTGGCCTGCGCCGCCTTCTCCGCCTGCACCACGCTGTTGAGGATCTCCTTCATCTCGCCGGGCAGGATCACGTCCTTCACGCCGACGCCGAGCACCTCGTAGCCGAATTCCGCCACGCGGCCACGCACGTAGCCGAAGATGTCGGCGTCGAGCGAGGCCTTGTCGCCGAGCAGTTCGTCCAGCGTCTTCGACGCGATCGCCTTGCGCAGGCCGAACTGCAGCTCGCGGTAGACGAAGTCGCTGCCCTTCGCCACCTTCGTGCGCACGGCGACCGCATCGGTCACGCGGAGGCTGGCGGCCAGGTTGACGCGCAGGCTCACCTTGTCGCGGGTCAGCAACTCCTGGCCCGAAACCTCCAGCGACTGCGCACGCAGGTCCACCACGTCCACCACCACGTTCTTGCGGAAGTTCCAGAACGCGGTGCTGCCCGGTGCCAGCACGTGGGCCAGCTTGCCGTCGATGAACACCAGGCCGGTGAACTCCTGCGGCACGTCGGCCACCACCGCCAGCTTCGGCAGGGTGCCCAGCTGGCGCAGGCGGCGGACGACGTCGGCGCGGACCTCCAGCCCGTCGGCCAGCGACACGCATTCGACGTCGACCTTCACCAGGCCACGCCAGTACAGCCGGCGCGATCCCGGTGCCAGCACGTCCTCGAGCTTGCCGTTCTTCGACACCAGGCCGATCTCGTCGGCGCCGATGTCGGCCAGCACGAAGGTCTCGCGCAGTCGCTCGCCGAGGCGCGCGACCAGGGCATCGACATCGTGGCCGGCGTATTCCGGGGCGGCGATGTTGCAGGTGCGCACCTCGATGCGCTTGAGCGGATCGAACATGCGGTACACGCCCGCGTCCAGCACGCGCTCGAACCGACGGTTTCGATACACCAGGCCGCGCTCGCCGTCGCCGATCACGACCCTCTTGGTCCAGAACATGGGAACTCTCCTTGTTGGTCCTGGTGGCCCGATCCGATGGGTTCGCGATGGATCGGTTCTCGCGTTTTCAATTTCGAAGCGACCGCGCACGCATGCGCGGGGGTTGCGATGGGCTCGCGTGAAAAAGTGGAAACGCCCCTGGCGCCGATGCCGCGGAGCGGATGCGCTCTTCGCGTGGAGGCGTTGCGGACTCGGCATTGCGATCCATTGCGATGCCGATTCGTGCAGGCCCGCGCGCGTCGAAGGCAGTGGCCCGGCGACGCCGTCGCTGCGTGTCCGTCTTGGTTGCGGTGCCTTGCAACGTGGCTGGACACGCACGGGGCGTTTCCTGGTGTGGGCTTGCGCCCGGATTGCCAGATTTACAGTCTGGTTTGGAGCGGGAATCGAACCCGCAACAGTCGGATTACAGTCCGATGCTCTAACCATTTGAGCTATCCAGTGGTGGACGAACCGGATTCGAACCGGTGGCCAACGGCATGCGCCGCTGCTCGACCTCTGAGCTTTCGTCCGCTCGTGGAACACCGTCTCCCTGTCCCCGGCATGCGCCACGGCAGTGCCGCGCGCACCGGACGGGCATGCAAGCCCGTACCGCTGTGGATCGTTCGTCGATGTTCCGCATTGGCGCCTACGACTCGTCATCGAAAGCGCCAATCCATTTGCGACTGCATCCGCTTGCCGCCCGCACCGAAGCATCCAGGTGCAGCGCGTTCCATGCGCCTTCGCGGCTTTCCCTGCCTCGGGCCAGCAATGCCCGGATGCTTCGGGAGCGCGATGCAATCGCGTTTTGATCCTGTGGTTCCTCCGCGAACGCCGAAAACAAAACGCCCCCGGGTGCTGGAACCCGAGGGCGTTCGCGTGGCCTCGGGAGATCGGGGTGACCGATCTCCGCGATGCAGGAGGATCAGTCGATGGTGGTGGTGCCGGAGTAATGCCGCTTGCCGCTTGCGGGCAGGAGCGCGTCGCGCCGTTCGCACGCGCGCAGGCCCGCATCGCGCTTGGGCGACGGCAGCAATGCAGCGATGTGGAAGGCGGAGGTCATGGCAATGCGATGGATTCGTGGTCGCCGCGTGGGCGAAGGTGGCGCACCTTACGCGGCAGGCCAGCGAAAGGCAACGAAAATTTAACGAAACCGACAGGCGGTCGGAAATCCCGGGGCGGGCGGCAAAAAGAAACCCGCCTCGCGGCGGGTTCCTTCTGCATCCGACAGGACGGGAGGCTTACTTGATCTTGCCTTCCTTGTACGGAACATGCTTGCGCACGACGGGGTCGTACTTGCTGACCTCCATCTTGTTCGGCGTGTTCTTCTTGTTCTTGTCGGTGGTGTAGAAGTGACCGGTGCCGGCCGTGGAGATCAGACGGATCTTGTCGCGCTTGCTTGCCATGGTGTGATCTCCTTAGACCTTCTCGCCCTGCTTGCGCAGGTCGGCCAGGACGGCGTCGATGCCGTTCTTGTCGATGGTGCGCAGGGCCGCGGCGGAGACGCGGAGCTTGACCCAACGGTTCTCGGAAGCGACCCAGAAGCGGCGCTCGTGGAGGTTGGGCTGGAAGCGACGACGGGTCTTGCGGTTCGAATGCGAGACGTTGTTGCCGGTCGTCGTGCGCTTGCCGGTGACTTGGCAGACTTTGGACACTGTGCACCTCGATGGTGTTTGGTTGTCGCCCGTAGCCCGGGAGACGGCGGCCCCGCCACGCGCCCCGAAGGGTGGATGGCACACGAAACGGGAGGTTGTCGCGCTGCCAATGGCGGGCCGGATTCGTGTTCCGGGCCCGCCCGGAACCAGCCAGGAGGCGGTGCCGGACGCAGCGAGCCGCGCATTATGCGGACAAATGCCTTTGCAGGCAAGCACTTGGGCGGTGGTCGCCCGGATTGCCTGCCCAGCCGGGGCAGGCCGTGCCCCACGCTCCCTGGCGGACCAGCGAAGAGCCAACGGCAGCGGGAATCAGGGACGCTTGCCCGCCTTGGCCTCGGCGATGAACGCCCGGATCTGCGACTCCAGCACCGGCAGCGGCAGCGAGCCCTGCGCCAGCACCGCGTCGTGGAAGGCGCGGACGTCGAACTTCGGGCCCAGCGCGGCTTCCGCCTCCCGGCGCAGGCGCATGATCGTGATCTCGCCGAGCTTGTAGCTCAGCGCTTGGCCCGGCCAGCTGATGTAGCGGTCGACCTCGGTGGTGACCTCGTGCTCGGACAGCGCGGTGTTGTCGCGCAGGTAGGCCAATGCCTGGTCGCGGGTCCAGCCCTTGTGGTGCACGCCGGTGTCGATCACCAGCCGGCAGGCGCGCCACATCGCATAGGTCAGGCGCCCGAAATCCTCGTAGGGGGTTTCGTAGATGCCCATCTCCTTGCCCAGCCACTCCGAGTACAGGCCCCAGCCCTCGCCGTAGGCGCTGATGTACTCCTTGCGGAAATCGGGCACCGCGCCCTGCTCGCGCACCAGCGAGCCCTGCAGGGCATGGCCGGGCGCGGACTCGTGCAGGGTCAGCGCCGGCAGGTTGTACAGCGGGCGGCTGGGCAGGTTGTAGGTGTTGAGCCAGTAGGTGTCGGCGCCGCCACGGCCGGCGGTCCAGAACGGCGCGATGTCGGGCGGCACCGGCACGATGGTGAAGCGCCCGCGCGGCAGGGTGCCGATCAGCCTGCCGATCTCGCCGTCCACCCGCTTGGAGATCCAGGCCGCGCGGTCCAGCAGCTCCTGCGGCGTCTTCGCGTAGAAGCGCGGATCGGTGCGCAGGAAGGCGAGGAAGTCGGCGAATCGCGTATCCGGCGACCCGCCCTTGAAGCCGAGGCCGTCGATGATGGCCTCCATCTCCGCGCGGATCGCGGCGACTTCCCGCAGGCCGATGGCGTGGATCTCGTCCGGCGAGAGGTCCAGCGTCGTGTACTTGCGGATCTGCTCGCGGTACCAGGCCTCGCCGTCCGGCATCGCTTCGGCGGCCAGCGTGGTCCGCGCCTTCGGCAGGTATTCGCTGCGGAAGAACACCAGCAACTTCGCGAATGCCGGGACCACGGCGTCGCGGATCGCGGCCCGTCCCTCGGCGCGCAACGCCTCCTGCTCCGCGGCCGGGATCGTGGACGGCATCCTGCGGTAGGGATCGTAGAAGTTGGACGACTCGATGTCCCTCAACTCCGCGATCATCGCGATCGAGCCGTCGCGGCCATCGAGCACTGCGCGCGGCACGCTGAAGCCGCGCGCCAGGCCCGCGCGCATGTTCGCCGTCTGCTGCTCGAAATGGCGCGGCACGTCGCGCAGGCGCGCTGCGTAGGCGCGGTAGCCGGCGGCATCGCGCGGCGTGGCCCGGGCCATGAAGCCGAGGTCGGACCAGAACGAGCTGTCCGCGTTGAACGGC
>JAFLEC010000129.1 GCA_017302095.1 Lysobacterales bacterium
GCCGATGCAGGGGACGCCGCGCGGCGATGCGTCGCTGCCGGCGACCGGCGTCCTCGACCTGCGCCGGCTGCCCGCACCGACCGGTCCGGCACCCGGTGCAACGGCCACCAAGGGCACGCCCGGCAGCAACAACTTCGCGGTCTCCGGTGCGCTCACCGCCGACGGCCGCGCGATCGTCGCCAACGACATGCACCTGGGCCTGCGCGCGCCCAACCTGTGGTTCCGCGCCCGCCTGCGCTATCCCGATCCCGACGCCCCCGGCGGTCGCGTCGACGTGCAGGGCGTGACCCTGCCCGGCCTGCCCGGCGTGATCGTCGGCAGCAACGGGCATGTCGCCTGGGGTTTCACCAACAGTTACGGCGACTACCTGGACTGGAAGCGCGAGCGCCCCTGCGGATCACCGGCCATTGCGGCTTGCGCGCGCGTGGTCCGCCATCGCGAACGCATCGCGGTGGCCGGCGGCGCCCCGGTCGACCTCGATGTCGAGGAAACCGACTGGGGCCCGATCGCGCATCGCGAAACCGATGGCCGCGTGCTCGCATTGCGCTGGACCGCGCACCGCGAAGGCGGCGTCAACCTCGGCCTGCTGCGCATGGCGCGGGCGCGCGATGCCGCCGATGCGCTGCGGATCGCCGATGGCATCCGCATCCCGACCCAGAACCTGGTGCTGGCGGATCGCGATGGCGCGATCGCCTGGCGCCTGCTCGGCCTGCTGCCGCAACGCCCCGACGGCTGCAGCGCGGGCGCATCGGTCGATACCGGCGGCTGCGCACCGTGGCCCGTGGCCAGCGCGGGCCATCCCGGGATCACCGCACCCACCAGCGGACGCCTGTGGACGGCCAACGCCCGCGTGGTCGACGGTCAGGCGCTGCGCCAGGTCGGCGATGGCGGGTATGCGTTCGGAGCCCGCGCACGCCAGATCCGCGATGCCCTGTTCGCCCGCCAGCGTTTCGCCGAACGCGACTTGCTGGCGATCCAGCTCGACGACCGCGCGCTCCTGCTGCAGCCGTGGTGGGGCCTGCTGCAGGCACGCGCGAAGGCGTCGCCGACGCCGGCGATGAGCGCGCTGGCCGCCGCGGCCTCACGCTGGGACGGTCGCGCCGCGGTGGACTCGACCAGTTACCGCCTGGTCCGGGGATGGCGGCGCGCGGTGCACGCTCGCGTCGCCGAAGGATTCATCGCGCCGGCGCAGTCCGCACTCGGCAAGCAGTTCGTGATGCCCGACCTGCCGCAGCTGGAAGGCGTGGCCTGGCCTCTGGTGACCGAGCGTCCGCCGCACCTGCTGTCGCGCCGCTACGCATCGTGGGATGCGCTGTTCGAGGACGCCGCACGCGAGGTCCGCGACGAGCTCGCGCAGCAGGGGCCGCTCGCGGCACGCACCTGGGGCGAGCGCAACACCGCCGCGATCTGCCACCCCCTCGCCGCCGCGATCCCGGTGTTCGGCAAGCGCTGGCTCTGCATGCCCGCGCAGGCGCTGCCCGGCGACGGTGCGATGCCGCGCGTGCAGGGACCGGCGTTCGGCGCTTCGGAACGGATGGTGGTGTCGCCCGGCCACGAAGTGGACGGCGTGTTGCACATGCCCGGCGGGCAGAGCGGGCATCCGCTGTCGCCGTTCTGGGGCGCAGGCCATGCCGATTGGGTGGCGGGCCGCGCCTCGCCCTTCCTCCCAGGCGAGGCCCGGCACCGGCTCCGGCTGCAGCCCTAGGCGGCTCGCGCCAGCGCCGCCGGCAATGCATCCAGCGCGCGACGGACATCGGCGACCAGGTCGTCGGTGTCCTCCAGCCCGGCCGACAGCCGCACCAGGCCATCGGCGATGCAGGCCGCGGCGCGCTCTTCCGCGGTATAGGTGGAATGGGTCATGGTCGCCGGGTGCTGGGCAAGCGACTCGGCATCGCCCAGGCTGACCGCGCAGGCCACCAGTTCCAGCGCGTCGATGAAGCGCTGGCCGGCGGCGAGGCCGCCATGCAGCTCGAACGCGACCATGCCGCCAGGCTGGCGCATCTGCCGGCGCGCCAGCGCGTGCTGCGGATCGCGCTCGAGCCCGGGGTAATGCACCTTCGCCACCGCCGGGTGCGCCTCCAGCACGCGCGCCACCGCCATCGCGTTGGCGCAATGCCGGTCCATCCGCAGCGCCAGCGTCTTCAGCCCGCGCAGCAGCAGCGCGGCATCCTGCGGGGACAGCACCGCGCCGGTCATGTCCTTCAGGCCTTCCATGCGGATGCGGGTGGCGATGTCGGCGTCCGCCGCGATCGCGACGCCCGCGGTGACGTCGCCATGCCCGCTGATGTACTTGGTCGCCGAATGCACCACGACGTCCGCGCCGAGCGCGAGCGGCCGTTGCAGGTAGGGCGTGCAATAGGTGTTGTCGACCACCACCAGCGCGCCGGCCGCATGCGCGGCGGCGGCGACCGCGGCGATGTCGACCAGGCGCATGTTCGGGTTCGCCGGCGTTTCGAAGTAGACCATCCGCGGCTTGCGCGCGAGGGCCTCGGCGACTGCGGCCGGATCGGTCATGTCGACATGCGTGGTGCGCACGCCGAAGCGACCGATGCCGTGGTGCAGGAAGGCGAAGGTGCAGCCGTACAGGGTCTTGTCGACCAGGATCTCGTCGCCGGGTTGCAGCAGGGTCCACAGGGTCGCGGTGATCGCGCCCATGCCCGAGCCGAACGCGACCGCGGCCGCACCGCCCTCGAGCGCCGCCATCCGCGATTCGAACAGGCCCAGGGTGGGATTGGCAATGCGGGTGTAGACGTAGCCCGCGGATTCGCCGGCGAAGCGGCGGCTGGCCTCGGCCGCGCTGGGGATGGTGAAGGTCGCGCTCTGGAACACCGGCGGCACCAGCGCGCCCTGGTGGTCCGCCGGGTCGTAGCCGTGGTGGATCGCGGTGGTCGAAAAGCCGTTCATGCGCATGCCTGCCCGATGTTTGCAACAGCGTATGCCCCTAGCCGGGGCAACCGCTGTCCATCATTCGGCGCAAACCCGGTCAAGCCGGTAAATTATTCCCATGAAATCGTGATTTAAAGGAATTCCTGCCATGGCTGAAGATCTCGACCGCATCGACCGTCGCCTGCTCGCCCTGCTACAGGACGACGCACGCCTGACCGTCGCGGAATTGGCCGAGCGCGTGTCGCTTTCCACCTCGCCCTGCTGGCGGCGCATCCGCCGGCTCGAACAGGCCGGCTACATCGCCGGCTACCATGCCCGGCTGTCGCCCGAGAAGCTGGGATTCGGCATCACTGCGTTCGTCAGCGTGGTCATGGGCAGCCACACCCGCGAGGTCGCCCGCGCCTTCGAGGCCACGGTGCAGGACATCCCGCAGGTGATCGCCTGCCACAACGTCTCCGGCGAATACGACTTCCTGCTCGAAGTGGTGGCCAGCGACCTCGCCGCGTATGGCGAGTTCGCGCGCAACGTGCTGCAGGCACTGCCGGGCGTGCGCGAACTGCACTCCAGCTTCTCGCTGATGTCGATCAAGGCCACCCGCCAGCTGCCGCTGCCCGGCGGCTGACGGTTCACGCCAGCAGCCGATCCAGCAGCGCGCGGTAGAGGCCGGGCAAGGCCTCGAGGTCGGCCACGCGCACGTGCTCGTCGACCTTGTGGATGCTGGCGTTGACCGGGCCGACCTCGATGCACTGCGCGCCCAGCGGGGCGATGAAGCGCGCATCCGAGGTGCCGCCACCGGTGCTTTCCTCGGGCGGCATGCCCGCGGCGGCCGCGAGCACCTCGCGCGCGACGTCGCGCAACCGGCCTTCCGGCGTGTGGAAGGGCTCGCCGCCGCGATGCCAGCGGATAGCGTAGTCCAGCCCGTGCGCGCGCAGGATCGCCTCGCATTCGGCTTCCAGCCGTTCGGCGCGCCAGTGCGGGTTGTAGCGCAGGTTGAACAGCACCTGCAGTTCGCCCGGGATGACGTTGTTGGCGCCGGTGCCGGCGTGGAGGTTGCTGACCTGCAGCGAGGTGGGCGGGAAACTCTCGAAGCCCGCGTCCCAGCGCCTGGCCGCGAGTTCCGCCAGCGCCGGCAGCGCCTCGTGGATCGGGTTGCGCGCCTTCTCAGGGTAGGCGACGTGGCCCTGGATGCCGCGCACGGTGAGCGTCGCCGACAGCGTGCCGCGGCGGCCGACACGCAGCAGGTCGCCCAGCGCCGCCTTCGACGAGGGCTCGCCGGTGATGCACCAGTCGATGCGCTGGCCGCGCGCGCGGAGGACTTCCGCGACCTTGCGCACGCCATCGATGGCATCGCCCTCCTCGTCCGAGGTCAACAGCAGCGCGACCGTGCCCGGATGCCGCGGATGCGCGGCGACGAAGCCTTCCAGCGCGACCACGAACGCAGCCACGCTGCCCTTCATGTCGGCAGCGCCACGGCCATGCAGCACGCCATCGCGCACCTCGGGCACGAACGGGTCACTGGCCCACGCCTCGCGCGGCCCGGGCGGCACCACGTCGGTGTGGCCCAGCAGCACCAGCACCGGGCCATCGCCATCACCATGGGTCGCCCACAGGTTGTCGACCTCGCCGAAGCGCAGGTGTTCGCAGGCGAAACCGGCGGCCTGCAAGCGTGCCGCGAGCAGCGCCTGGCACCCCGCATCGTCGGGAGTGACCGACGGTCGCGCGATCAGCGCGCAGGCCAGTTGCACGACGTCGCTCACTTGGCGATCCCGAACAGCGCCTTGAAGCCGTTGTCCGAGAAGCCCTGCGCGACGCGACCATCGTCGAACACGACCACCGGGCGGCGGATCAACTGCGGGTACTCGCGCAGCAGCAGCTTCCATTCGGCATCGCTGCCGGGCGCCTTGCGGTTCGGCGGCAACTGGCGCCAGGTGGTCGAGGACTTGTTGACCAGCGCGTTCCAGCCGCCGACCGCATCCTTCCACGCGACCAGGGTGTCCGGCGGCTGGCGCTGGTCGCGGTAGTCGACGAACGCATGCGCGATGCCGAAGCGGTCCAGCCACTTGCGGGCCTTCTTGCAGGTGTCGCAGTTGGACAGTCCGTACAGGGTCGTCATCTTCACTCCGTGGAAGCCGGCGGCCGCGATCAGTCCGCGAGGCCGCGCAGCAGCTCGTTGATCCCGGTCTTGCTGCGGGTCTTCGCATCCACCTGCTTGACGATCACCGCGCAATACAGCGAATGGCTGCCGTCCTTCGCCGGCAACTGGCCGGACACGACCACGCTGTACGGCGGCACCGAACCGTAGCTGACCTCGCCGGTCATGCGGTTGTAGACGCGCGTGCTCTGGCCGAGGAACACGCCCATGCCGACCACGCTGTGGTGGCCGACGACGAAGCCCTCGACCACTTCCGAGCGCGCGCCGATGAAGCAATGGTCCTCGATGATCGTGGGGCTGGCCTGCAGCGGCTCCAGCACGCCGCCGATGCCGACCCCGCCGGACAGGTGGCAATGCTTGCCGATCTGCGCGCACGAGCCGACCGTGGCCCAGGTATCGACCATCGTGCCTTCGCCGACATGGGCGCCGATATTGACGAAGCTCGGCATCAGCACGACATCCTTGCCGACGTGGCTGCCCGCGCGCACCACCGCGCCGGGCACCACGCGCGCCCCGAGCTTGCGGAAATCGGCCTCGTCGAAGCCGGCGAAACGCGCCGGAACCTTGTCCCAGAACGGCGCCGGCTCGGCCTCCACCAGTTCCATCTCCTGGGTGCGGAAGTACAGCAGCACCGCCTTCTTCAGCCATTCGTTGACGCGCCAGCCGCCGTTGCCGTCGGGCTCGGCCACCCGCAGGCGGCCCTTCTCCAGGCCTTCGATCGCGCGGTCGACCGCCGGCTTGGTCGCGCCCTCGATCTCCTCGGGGGTCAGCATCGCGCGGCGTTCCCACGCGCTCTCGATCTCGAAGCGCAGCACCTCCAGCTCGGCCGCGCGCGCGGCGGCGCGCGCCTTCGCCTGCGAGGGCTGGTCGGCGGCGGTCTTCTTCTTGGGCTTGGCGGGACTCATCGCGGTTCTCCGTCGAGGGCGGCCAGCAGCGCTTCGCGCAGGGCCTGGCGTTGGGGGGCGTCGCGCAACGGCTGGTCGCGCTCGTCGCTGATCTGGAACAGGTCCTCGGCACGCTCGCCGAAGGTGGCGATGCGCGCATCGTGCACGCGTAGCCCGCATTCGCGCAGCACCCGGCTGACATCGGCGAGCAGGCCCGGGCGGTCGGTGCACGACAGGCTGAGCAGGGTCCGGCCCTGCTCGGCATCGGTGAAGTCGATCCGCGGCGAGATCCGGAAATGCCGCAGGTGGCGCGGCTGGGTGCGGCGGGTCGGGCGGATGCGGTCGAGGTCGGGACTGGCCAGCGCCGCGCGCAGGCGCTCGGCGACGACCTCCGGGGCCACCGCGCGCTGGCCGTCGGCGGGCACCACCTCGAAGCTGTCGACCACGCAATCGGCCGGC
>JAFLEC010000013.1 GCA_017302095.1 Lysobacterales bacterium
GGCGGCCTGTACTGGCGCGGCGCCAGCCGTCGCGGCGCCCATGCCGGGCTGCTCACGGGGGCGATCCTGTGGGCCTGGTGCCTGCTGCTGCCGGCGTTGCTACGCGGCGATCCCGCCCATGCCGGCTGGCTGCAGGCGGGTCCGCTGGGCCTGGCGTGGCTGCGTCCGGAATCGCTGTTCGGGCTGTCCGGCTGGGATCCGCTGACCCACGGCGTGTTCTGGTCGCTGCTCGGCAATGTCGCCGCCTTCGTGTTCATGTCGGTGCGCCACCGCCCGTTGCTCGAGGACCAGCTGGCGGCCGCCGACTACCTCGATCCGTACGTGCATCGACCGGTCACCGCGCCGGGCATGCTGGTCGGCAAGGTCCGCAGCAGCGAGCTGCTGACGCTGGCCGAACGCATCCTCGGCGAGCAGCACGCACGCCGGGCGTTCCAGGACCATGCCGCCGCCCAGCAGCGACCGTGGGACCCGGCCCAGCCGGCCGATCGCGCGCTGGTGCAGTTCACCGAGCGCCTGTTGGCCTCTGCGCTTGGCGCCGCGTCCGCGCGCACGACGCTGACGTCGGTGCTGCGCGGTTCGGGCATGGAACTGGGCGAGGTGGTGAGCCTGCTCGACGAGACCAGCCATGCGCTGCGCTACAACCGCGAGGTGCTCACCACCACGCTGGAGAACATCGCCCAGGGCGTCAGCGTGGTCGATGCCGAGATGCGCCTGGTCGCATGGAACGGGCGCTACCAGCAGCTGTTCGGCTATCCGGACGGGATGCTGTACGTCGGCCGCCCGGTCGCCGACCTGATGCGCTGGAACGCCGAACGCGGCGAAATGGGCCCCGGCGACATCGAGGCGCACATCGCGCGCCGGCTGGAGCACCTGCGCGCCGGCACGCCGCACGTGTTCGAGCGCGTACGCGCGAACGGCCAGGTGATCGAGATGCTCGGCCGCGCGCTGCCGGGCGGCGGCTACGTCACCAGCTACAGCGACATCACCGACTACAAGCGCGTCGAGCGCGAGCTGCGCGAGGTCAACGAGACCCTGGAGCAGCGGGTGGAATTGCGCACCCGCGAAGCCGAGGCGGCGCAGCAGTCGAAGACCCGCTTCCTCGCCGCGATCAGCCACGACGTGCTGCAGCCACTGCATGCCGCGCGCCTGTTCGCCTCGGCCCTGCGCGAGAGCGGCGACGCCGGCGAGCAGGCGCACCTGGCCACGCGCATGGATGCCTCGCTGCGCGCCGCCGAGGACCTGCTGGACGGGTTGCTGGACGTGTCCCGCCTGGACGCCGGGGTGTTGCAACCGCAGTGGTCGGACTTCGATGCGGTGGAAGTGTTGCGCGAACTGCATGCGCAGTACGCACCGACCGCCGCCCAGCGCGGCCTGTCCCTGCGGGTGCACGCGCCGGAAGGATTGCCGGTCCGCAGCGACCGCCGCCTGCTGCGCCGCGCGCTGCAGAATTTCCTCGGCAACGCGATGCGCTACACGCATGCGGGCGGCGTCCTGCTGGCCGCGCGTCGTCGGGGCGACCAGGTCCTGCTGCAGGTCTGGGACACCGGGCCGGGGATCCCGGCCACGCACCTTGAGCAGATCTTCGAGGAGTTCCGTCGCTACGACCAACCCGGCGAACGCGGGGAACGCGGCCTCGGCCTGGGACTGTCGATCTGCCAGCGCATCTCCTCCGTGCTCGACCACCCGCTCGACGTGCGTTCCACGGTCGGTCGCGGCAGCGTGTTCTCCATCCGGGTCGGGCGCGCGGCGCGCGCCTTGCCGCTACCGCCCGCGCGGCCCAGGATCGCCGCGACCGACGCCTCGCTGGCCGGCCTGCGCCTGCTCTGCGTGGACAACGACCCCGAGATCCTGGCCGGCATGCAGGCCCTGCTCGGCCGCTGGCAGGTCGACGGGCATTGCGCGACCACCGTCGACGGCGCGCTGGCCTTGGCCGGCACCGCACCCGAGGTGTTGCTGGTCGACTACCACCTGCATGACCGGCTGGATGGGCTGGACACGCTGGATGCCCTGCGCGCCGCCTGCGGCCCGATCCCCGGCGCCCTGCTCACCGCCGACGGCAGCGATGCGCTCAAGCGTGCCGCCGCGGCGCGTGGCTACCAGTTGCTCACCAAGCCGATCCGGCCGGCCTCGCTGCGGGCGTTCCTGGCGTCGGTGCGCGGCTGAGACATATCGGGGCTTCGGTTCGACGCCGCATTCAGTTTCTGCCGACTTGTTAAGAGCTTGTGAACAAGCCTATAGTCGAGACCGTCAGGATAGGTTCAGATTCGGCACTGGGCGCTTCTTCACACCTAAAAATCGGGGATTCAACATGGCTTCTCGTTCTTTCACCAAAGGCATCAAGCGGAGCGCACTCACTATTGCCCTTGGCGTGTGCTTCGCCGGCAGCGTCAGCGCCCAAAGCACCTCCGGCAGCATTTTCGGCAAGGCCGAGCCGGGCCAGACGGTCACCATCGTGAGCGATACCGGCCTCACCCGCACGGTGACCACCGACGCCGCAGGCCGTTACAACGCGGCTTCGCTGCCGGCCGGGCACTACAAGGTCACTTCAGGAGGCGACGCGCGCGACGTGACCGTGCTGGTCGCATCCGGCGTCCAGGTCGACTTCGGCAGCACGACCAATCTGGGTGCCGTTGTCGTGCAGGGCAGCCTGATCCCCGCGATCGACGTCTCCCAGACCGACAGCCGCACGGTATTCACGGCCGAACAACTCCAGGAAATCGCGGTGGCCCGCGACGTGAATGCCGTGGCCCTGCTCGCACCGGGCGTCATCAATTCGACCGCCTACAACAGCCGTTCCTCCAACGTCGGTAGCTTCGGTGGCGCCGCGGCATCCGAGAACGCCTATTACATCAATGGCTTCCCGGTCACGAACCCGCTCACCAACATAGGCTCGACCACCCTCAGCTTCGATTCCATCGCCCAGCAACAGGTGCTGCTGGGCGGCTACGGTGCGGAGTTCGGCCGCAGCACGGGCGGCGTGATCAGCCTCATCACCAAGCGCGGCACCAACGAATGGAAGGGCGGCGTCTATGCCATGTACACCCCGGGTTCGCTGCGCAGCGACTACAAGGACATCTACTACCCCGACACCGGCATCTGGAGCGAGGACAGCCACTACAACACGTCCGCAGGCAACAATCCCGCAAACTGGACGGACGGGAAGTTGTACGACCTCAATCGCTTGAACGAGTCCACGACGCAGGTGGTCGGCTTCTACGTCGGCGGCCCGCTGGTCAAGGATCGCTTGTTCCTTTATGCCAACGCCGAGCAGACCAGGACGGCCAGCGAAGGCTCGCGGGTGGTCGGGAACCTGACCGGCAAGACGGCAGCCGGCGCGCCCGCGGTCAGCGCCACCAACCGCGCCCAAGCCTGGGGCGTGACGAACTCCACCGATCCTCGCTGGACCGTGAAACTCGACTGGAACATCAACGACGACCACATCCTGGAGTTCACCGGGATCCAGGACAACAACACGACGGACGCCTCCTACTACGGGTTCGACTACCAGACGAACGAACGGGATTACGTTCGTTACAGCGGCAGCAAGACCGAAACCGACTCCCGCCTCTACATCGGCAAGTACACCGGCTACCTGACCGATAACCTCAGCATCTCGGCGATGTGGGGCAAGCAAGACATCGATTCTTTGCCCAACCCGTTCGTGGGATACGACCCGACCAAGACGTACGTGAGCATCTCGCCGTCGGTCGTTCCCTCCGCGTATGCCGGCATCAGCAATCCGCAGAAGTACGGGCCGACCTACAACTACGTCGGCACCGACGAGACCGAGGCGCGCCGTTTCGACATCAATTACACGTGGGGCGACCACGAATTCCGGGCGGGCTACGACTATTTCGAAGCGGTGTCCTATCGCGGCGACAACGTCGTTGGACCGAACCAGTACTACTGGTCCTACGGCTTGGCCAGCAATCCGAACGCCGCGCTGGACGCCAGCCACTACGTCGGTTCCCCCGCTTCGGGCGGTGGCCTTGGCACGCAGGGCTACTACGTGACCAAGAACTACTCGGAGCATGGCGGCTTCACCACCGTCAAGCAGGAGGCGCTTTACATCGAGGATCGCTGGCAGATCACCGACAACATCCTGCTCAGCCTGGGCCTTCGCAACGACGGCTTCACCAACTACAACGGCAATGGCGAGGCCTACGTCGAGCAGAAGAACAACTGGGCGCCGCGCCTGGGCTTCAGCTGGGACGTGAATGGCGATTCCACGTTCAAGGTCTTCGGAAACATGGGCCGCTACCACCTGGCCCTGCCGAACAACGTGTCGGTGCGCGGCTCGAACCCGTCGCTCAGCTCCGCGCAATACTTCACGTACACCGGCATCGCCGCGGACGGGACGCCGATCGGCCTGACCGCGATCCCCTATACCAACCCGAACAGTCCGTACACCTGCGCAAACGGGGGCATGTCCTCCAACGTCGAATGCGGCTACGACAAGGACCCGCGCACCATCGCCCAGGTCGACCTCAAGCCCCATTACCAGGATGAGTTCATCATCGGCATGGAGCGAACGGAGAGCCCGTCGTTCTCCTGGGGCGCGAAGGCAACGTACCGCGACCTCAAGAACGCCATCGACGACATCTGCCCCACCGAATGCTTCATCTTCAACGCGGGCACGAACGTCGCAACGTTCTGGGAAGACGACGGTACCGGGAACCTGGTCCAGGTCACGCACAACTTCGAAGACGACTTCGGCATGGCATTCCCGAAGCTCAAGCGCAAGTACCTCGCCCTCGACATGTACGCCCAGTACCAGAAGGGGGACTTCTTCGGCAAGGTCGATTACACCCTGTCGCACAACTGGGGCAACGCCGAAGGTCAGCTGAATTCCTCCGTCGACACCGGCAACGGCGGGCAGGGCGACGTGTCCGTCACCCAGGACTGGGACCTGCCGGAGTTGATGTACGGCGTGAGCGGCTCGTTGCCGAACAACCGCACGCACCAACTCAAGATGATCGGTTCGTACCGCTTCGCCGACGAGTGGCGCGTGGGTGGCTCGGCGATCGTGCAAAGCGGCCGGCCACGCAGCTGCTACAGCTACTGGCCGTATGCCAAGCCGGGCCTCTACAACAACGCCTACTACAGCTATTGCGGCGTGCCGGGTGCGCAGACCGCGGTCAACAACCCGAACGTGGTCCCCAACCCCGATTACGTGTACTCGCCGCGTGGCAGCATCGGCGAGACCCCGTGGACGGCCACGTTCAATGCAAACGTGTCCTACATGCCGAACTGGATGGAGGGCCTGACCCTCTCGATGGATGTGCTGAACCTGTTCGATACGCAGACCGCGACCGGTTACTACGAGCGGTCGGCGAGCAGCCGCACCACCGTGAACCCGCGCTACGAACAGGTGCTGTACTACACCAATCCGCGCAGCGTCCGCTTCACCGTGCGCTACGACTTCTAAGCAACCCGCCCATCCGCGTGATCAACTGCACCGGCCCCTCCAAAAGGGGCCGGTTTTTTTTCCGGCGACGGGAAGGCGGATCGCATCGGTCCGCGCCCACCTCCACGTGGACTAGGCGACGTCTTCCGCCTCCGGCGGCACCACGGCATCCGGTTCCACCGCCAGCTTGCCCGCCAGCAGGATCGCCTGGGTGCGGTTGGTCGCGCCGAGCTTGCGCAGGATGGCGCTCATGTGCGCCTTGATGGTCGCCTCGGAGACCCCGAGCTCATAGCCGATCTGCTTGTTGAGCAGGCCCGCGCCGAGCATCTGCAGGACGCGGAACTGCTGCGGCGTCAGTTCGCGCACGCGGGCGGCAATGGCGCGCTCCTCGTCGGCGATCGGCGCGGCGTCGAGCGCCGCCTCGGGCGCCCAGCGCTCGCCGTCGAGCACCTGGCGCATGGCCCCGGCCAGGGTCGCCGCATCCGACGACTTCGGGATGAAACCCATCGCGCCGTGGTCCAGCGCGCGCCGCACCACCGCGGGCTCCTCGCGTGCCGAGACCATCACCACCGGCAGCTGCGGGTGGGTGGCGCGCAGGTGCACCAGTGCGGAGAACCCCTGCGCCCCGGGCATGTTGAGGTCCAGCAGCAGCAGGTCGGCATCCGGGTGCGCGTCGACCATCGCGTACAGCCCGGCCGCGTCCTCGGCCTCGTGGATCTCGGCGTCGGGCAGCAGCCGCGACGCCACCCCGCGGAGGGCCTCGCGGAACAGCGGGTGGTCGTCGGCGATCAGCAGCTGGGGCATGCGGCGCTCAGGTCATGCGGCGGTTGCGTACCAGCGATTCCACCACGGACGGGTCGGCAAGGGTACTGGTGTCGCCCAGCTGCTCGGGCGCGTCCTCGGCGATCTTGCGCAGGATGCGGCGCATGATCTTGCCGCTGCGCGTCTTCGGCAGGCCTGGCGCCCACTGCAGGTGGTCGATGCTGGCGATCGGCCCGATCTCCTTGCGCACGGTGGCGTTGAGGTCCTTGGCCAGCGCGTCGCTGGGCTCCTGGTCCTGCTTGAGGGTGACGTAGGCGTAGATGCCCTGGCCCTTGATGTCGTGCGGGAAGCCGACCACCGCCGCCTCCGCGACCGCCGGATGCGAGACCAGCGCGCTCTCCAGCTCGGCGGTGCCGATGCGGTGGCCGGACACGTTGATCACGTCGTCGACCCGGCCGGTGATCCAGTAGTAGCCGTCGGCATCGCGGCGGCAGCCGTCGCTGGTGAAGTACATGCCCGGGTAGGCCTTGAAGTAGGTCTCGATGAAGCGCTGGTGGTCGCCGTAGACCGTGCGCATCTGCCCGGGCCAGGAATCCAGCAGCACCAGGTTGCCCGAGGTCTCGCCCTCGAGGAGGTTGCCTTGCGCGTCCACCAGCGCGGGCTGCACGCCCGGCAACGGCAGCGTGGCCGAGCCAGGCTTTAGGTCGGTGGCGCCAGGCAGCGGCGAGATCAGGATGCCGCCGGTCTCCGTCTGCCACCAGGTGTCGACGATCGGGCATTGCTCCTCGCCGACCACGTCGTGGTACCAGCGCCAGGCTTCGGGGTTGATCGGCTCGCCGACGCTGCCCAGCAGGCGCAACGACTTGCGCGAGGTGCGCTTCACCGCGTGGTCGCCCTCGCGCATCAGCGCGCGGATCGCGGTCGGCGCGGTGTAGAAGATCGTGACCTGGTGCTTGTCGACCACTTCCCAGAAGCGCGAGGCGTTCGGCCAGCTCGGCACGCCCTCGAACATCAGCGTGGTCGCGCGGTTCGCCAGCGGCCCATAGACGATGTAGCTGTGGCCGGTGATCCAGCCGACGTCGGCGGTGCACCAGTAGATGTCGTCCGGCTTGAGGTCGAAGACGATCTCGTGGGTGTAGCTGGCCCACACCAGGTAGCCGCCGGTGGTGTGCAGCACGCCCTTCGGCTTGCCGGTGCTGCCGGAGGTGTAGAGGATGAACAACGGGTCTTCCGCGTTCATGCGCTCGGGTTCGCAGGCGTCGGGCTGGCCGTCGACCACCGCGTCGAACCAGCGGTCGCGCGGCATCTGCATGTCCACCGCGCCGCCGGTGTGGCGCACCACCAGCACGGTCTCGACGCTGTTGGTGCCCGGCATCTTCAGCGCGGCGTCGACGTTCGCCTTCAGCGGCACCGCGCGGCCGCCACGGCGGCCCTCGTCGGCGGTGATCACCAGCTTGCTGCCGCAGTCCTGCACGCGGTCGGCGATCGACTGCGGCGCGAAGCCGCCGAACACCACCGAATGCACCGCGCCGATGCGCGCGCAGGCCAGCATCGCCACCGCCGCGTCGGGGATCATCGGCAGGTAGATGGTGACGCGGTCGCCCTTGGCCACGCCGAGGTTGCGCAAGGCGTTCGCCAGCTTGCACACCCGGGCGTGCAGCTGGCGGTAGGTGATCTTCTCGGCAGGCGTGGCCGGGTCGTCGGGCTCGAACACGATCGCGACGCGATCGCCGTGCTCGGCGAGGTGCCGGTCCAGGCAGTTCACGCTGGCGTTGAGTTCGCCATCGTCGTACCAGCGGATGCGGAAGTCGGCCTCGTGGAAGCTGACGTCCTTGATCCGGGTCGGCGCGCGCATCCAGTCGAGGCGCTGCGCAATGCGGCCCCAGAACGCGTCCGGCGCCTCCACCGAGGCCTGGTACTCGCGCACGTAGTCGCGGTGGCGCAGGTTCGCATGCGCGGCGAACGCGGCGGGGACGTGGTAACGGTCTTGCGGGTTGCCCATGGCAGCCTCCCGGGGTGGCGATGCGGGCAGTGTGCCGCATGCCCGCGCGGGCGGCGTTAGACCTTGGTCGCAAACGGCCGCGCCTTCGACCAAAGGCGAATCGACGCACGTCGCGGCGGCGGCGCATGGTCGCCCGGCACGGCATCCGGCCGCGCAGCCCTTGGGAGGGGGAACCATGCAGACACAGACGACCCTGGGTCGACGCCGCCCGCTGGCCACCGCGCTGTTGTGCGCGTTGCTGCTGCCGGGAGTCGCACTCGCGGAGACCAAGAAGGAACAGGAACTCGAGGCGCGCATCGCGCAACTAGAGGCGCAGGTGCAGGCCTTGCTGTCGGCGCAGCAACAGCAGCAGGCCACGCTGGCGCAGACGCAGACCCAGCTGGACCAGGTGAAGGTGGCGCAGGCCGCGCCGGACGACGGCAAGCCGAAGATCCAGTCCTCGCCAATCCTGGTCGCCGGCAACCCGGGTGGACGCTTCAGCTTCGGCGGCTTCGTCAAGCTGGACGCGATGGTGACCGACACCAACGCCGGCGAGATCGCGGACGGCTCCGCCGGGCGCATGTTCTACCTGCCCAGCGCGATCCCGGTGGGCGGCGTCGACGAAGCGCATGCCGACATGGACACGCATGCGCAGTTCTCGCGCTTCTGGTTCGCCTCCGACGGCGACGTGCAGGGCCACAAGACCCGCGCCTACCTCGAGTTCGACCTGTTCGGCGGCAGCATGAGCAACCTGGGCAACCAGGCCTCCACCAACACCCACGGCGTGACCCTGCGCCAGGCCTACGTGACCTGGGACAAGTGGCTGGCCGGCCAGACCTGGTCGAACTTCCAGGACGTCGCGGCGCTGCCGGACGCGGTCGATTTCGTGGGTCCGACCGAAGGCACTACCTTCGTCCGCCAGGCCCAGGTGCGCTACACCAGCGGCCCGTTCTCGGTGGCGCTGGAGAACCCGCAGACCCTGGTCAACGGCTACCGCTCGACCACCCGCACGATCAGCGACGACGGCAGCCTGCCGGACCTGACCGCGCGCTGGACCACCAAGGGCGACTGGGGCCACTTCAGCGTCGCCGGCATCGCCCGCCAGCTGCGCTACGACACCGCCGCCACCAGCGCCAGCGACACCGGCTACGGCGTCAGCGTGTCCGGCAAGTACAACCTCGGCAAGTCCGACGACCTCCGCTACATGCTGACCGCGGGCCGCGGCATCGGCCGCTACGTGGCGTTCGGCCTCGGCGCGGACGGCGTGCTCGACGCCAGCGCCGGCGAACTCGACGGGATCGGCGTGCTCGCCGGCTTCGTGTCGTGGCGCCACGTGTTCAACCCGAAGCTGCGCGGCAACCTGATGTTCTCGCGCGCGCAGCTCGACAACGACACCGACTGGACCGGCTTCGGCGTGACCGAATCGGCACAGTCCGTGCATGCCAACCTGATCTACAGCCCGTTCCCGAAACTGGACATCGGCGCCGAGCTGATCTGGGGCAACCGAGAGGTGGAGAGCGGCGCCGATGGCGACCTGCGCCGCCTGCACACCACCGTCAAGTACAGCTTCTGAGGAGCACGCCATGTCCACCATCACCGCCAGCTCGCCACCCGCGGGCGCGCTCACCCAGGGCCACAAGAAGGTCATCTTCGCGTCCAGCCTCGGCACCGTCTTCGAGTGGTACGACTTCTACCTGTACGGCTCGCTCGCGGCGATCATCGCCAAGCAGTTCTTCAGCGGCCTGAACGAGACCAGCGCCTTCATCTTCGCGCTGCTCGCGTTCGCCGCCGGCTTCGCGGTGCGCCCGTTCGGCGCGATCGTGTTCGGCCGCCTCGGCGACATCGTCGGCCGCAAGTACACGTTCCTGGTCACCATCGTGATCATGGGCCTGTCGACCTTCCTGGTCGGCGTGTTGCCCAGCTACGCGTCGATCGGCTTCGCCGCACCCGCCATCCTCATCGCCCTGCGCCTGCTGCAGGGCCTGGCGCTCGGCGGCGAGTACGGCGGCGCCGCGACCTACGTGGCCGAGCACGCCCCGAACGGCAAGCGCGGCCTGTACACCAGCTTCATCCAGACCACCGCGACGATCGGCCTGTTCCTGTCGCTGCTGGTCATCCTCGGCGTGCGCACCTACCTCGGCACCGAGGCGTTCGAGGCCTGGGGCTGGCGCATCCCGTTCCTGCTGTCGATCGTGCTGCTCGGCGTGTCGGTGTGGATCCGCATGCAGCTGCACGAGTCGCCGCTGTTCCAGCAGATGAAGGCCGAGGGCAAGACCTCGAAGGCGCCGATCACCGAGAGCTTCTTCTCCAAGAACGGCAAGATCGTGCTGCTCGCCCTGCTGGGCGCCACCGCCGGCCAGGCCGTGGTCTGGTACACGGGCCAGTTCTACGCGATGTTCTTCCTCAGCCAGTCGCTCAAGGTGGACTCCACCACCACCTGGCTGATGATCGCCACCGCGCTGGCGCTGGGCACGCCGTTCTTCATCTTCTTCGGCTGGCTGTCGGACAAGATCGGCCGCAAGTGGATCATCATGGTCGGTTGCCTGGTCGCCGCGCTCACCTACATGCCGCTGTTCAAGGCGCTGACCCACTACGCCAACCCGGCGGTGGAGGAAGCCCGTTCCAGCGCGCCGGCAGTGGTCCACGCCGACCCCGCGACCTGCAGCTTCCAGTTCGATCCGGTCGGCAAGAAGAAGTTCACCAACTCCTGCGACATCGCCACCGCGGCGCTGGCCAAGGCCGGCATCCCGTACACGATCGAACCGGTCGCGGCCGGCAGCGTCGCCAAGATCAACGTCGGCGGCACCGACATCGCCAGCTACGAGGGCGCGGGCCTGTCGGGCGACGACGCCAAGGCCAAGGGTGACGCGTTCGGCAAGGAGCTGAAGGCGGCGTTGACCACCGCGGGCTATCCCGAGAAGGCCGACCCGGCGCGCATCAACAAGCCGATGGTGGTGGCGATCCTGACCCTGCTGGTGATCTACGTGACGATGGTCTACGGCCCGATCGCGGCATGGCTGGTGGAGCTGTTCCCGACCCGCATCCGCTACACCTCGATGTCGCTGCCGTACCACATCGGCAACGGTTGGTTCGGCGGCTTCCTGCCCACCATCGCCTTCGCCCTGGTCGCGGCCACCGGCAACATCTACTACGGCCTGTGGTACCCGATCGTGATCGCGGTGATGACCTTCGTGATCGGCTCGCTGTTCCTGCGCGAGACCAAGGACGTCGACATCACCCAGTGACACCCCGCCCCCACGGGACCTTGCGGGCGCCGGCATGCCGGCGCCCGTTTTCGTTGCGCGGCCCTGACTTCGGGCACTTGCACCACGGTCGCGGCGCGGCAGGATGGCGGCTCGCCCCAACGAGTCCACCCGCATGACCGCCCATACGATCCGCCGCGCCCCGCTGGCGCTGGCCCTGTTCTGCGCGATGTCCGCCCTGCTCGCCGGCTGCGCGCCCGACGCCACCCCGCCCGCCGCATCGGCGACCGCCGAAGCGCCAAAGGCCGCGACCTCCGGGATCGACCTCGCCGGCATCGACAAGGCGGTCAAGCCCGGCGACGACTTCGACGCATACGCCAACGGCGCGTGGAAGCAGGCCACCGAGATCCCCGCCGACCGCGGCAGCGTGAGCACCGGCTTCTACGTGTTCGAGAAGGCGGAAAAGCGCCTGTCCGACCTGGTCCAGGGCCTGGACAAGGCCAACCCGGCCGCCGGCACCGACGCACGCAGGATCGCCGACTACTACGCCGCCTACATGGACGAGGCCGGCATCGAGGCGCGCGGGCTGGCGCCGCTGCAGGCGACGCTGGACGGCATCGACGCGATCGCCGACAAGGCCGCGCTCTCGCGCTGGTTCGGCGGCGCACTGCGCGCCGACACCGACCCGCTGAACGCCACCAACTTCTACACCGAGAACCTGTTCGGCCTGTTCGTGGCACAGGGCCTCGAGGATCCGTCGAAGAACGTCGGCTACCTGATGCAGGGTGGCCTCGGCATGCCCGACCGCGAGTACTACCTCGCCGCCGACAAGGACATGGCGGCGAACCGCACGGCCTACCGCAAGTACATCGCCGACATCCTGAAGCTGGCCGGCGATGCCGATGCCGACAAGAAGGCGCAGGCCATCTTCGACCTCGAGATGAAGATCGCGAAGGCGCATGCCAACGTGGTCGACAGCCAGGACATCCACAAGGCCAACAATCCGTGGGCCACCGCCGACTACGCGACGAAAGCGCCCGGCATCGACTGGACCGCGTTCCTCGACGGCGCCGGCCTGTCCGGCGAGCAGACGCTCTTCGCGTGGCAACCGGATGCGATCCGCAAGCTCTCCGCGCTGGTCGCCAGCGAACCGCTGCAGGCCTGGAAGGACTACCTCCACTTCCACGCCATCAACCACAGCGCCGGCCTGCTGCCGAAGGCGTACGCCGACCTCAGCTTCGGCTTCTACGGCACCCAGCTGAACGGCACCACGCAGCAACGCGACCGCTGGAAGCGCGGCATCGCCGCCACCGACGCCGCGCTCGGCGATGCGATCGGCCAGCTGTACGTGAAGCAGTATTTCCCCGCCTCGTCGAAGGCGCGGGTGGAAGGCATGGTCAACAACATCCTCGCGACCTTCCGCGACGGCGTCGACAAGCTCGCGTGGATGACGCCGGAGACCAAGAAGACCGCGAAGGCGAAGGCCGAGTCGATGCTGGTCGGCGTGGGCTATCCGGATGCGTGGCGCGACTATTCGTCGTTCGAGGTGAAGCGCGACGACCCGGTCGGCAACCGCCTGCGCGCCGAGGAAGCCGAATACCGCCACCAGACCGCCAAGCTCGGCAAGGCGCCGGACAAGAAGGAATGGTGGATGACGCCGCAGACGGTCAACGCCGTGCAGCTGCCGCTGCAGAACGCGATGAACTTCCCCGCCGCGATCCTGGAGGCGCCGTTCTTCGACCCGGCCGCGGACGATGCCGCCAACTACGGTTCGATCGGCGCGGTGATCGGCCACGAGGTCAGCCACGGCTTCGACAACCTCGGTTCCGAGTTCGACGCCGAAGGCCGCCTGCGCAACTGGTGGACGCCGGAGGATGCCGCGCACTTCAAGGCCGCCACCGACAAGCTGGTCGCGCAGTACGACGCGTACGAAGCGCTGCCGGGCCTGCACCTCAACGGCAAGCAGACCCTGGGCGAGAACATCGCCGACGTCGCCGGCCTGCAGGCGGCGTACACCGCATACCACGCGTCGCTGGGCGGCAAGCCGGCGCCGGTGATCGACGGCCTGACCGGCGACGAACGCTTCTTCCTGGCGTTCGCGCAGGCGTGGCGCGCGAAGCAGCGGGATGCCGCACTGCGCGCGCAGGTGGTCGGCGACGGCCACGCACCGGCACGCTGGCGCGCGCTGACCGTGCGCAACATCGACGCCTGGTACGAGACCTTCAAGGTCGCCGAGGGCGAGAAGCTCTACCTCAAGCCCGAGGAACGCGTCCGGATCTGGTGATCGCCGGCGACGCCCGCCATCGGAAACGCCGGCCTTGGGCCGGCGTTTTCGCGTTCAGCCGGCGACGGTCGCGCGCAAGTCGCCACGGGCCGGCGCCTGCGCCCCGCCCGCCACCCAGCGGTTCCAGTGGAACAGCACCAGGCCGAGGCCGCGGTGCGCCTCGTCGGCGCTGCGGGTCACCGGCAGGTTCGCTTCCCAGCCGGTGTTGGCCAGCGCCTGCAGCACCGTCTCCGGCGCCTGGCAGAACGCCATGTGCCAACCGTCGAACTGGCGCTCGGCCACCGGCGCGCTGGAGAGTTCCTCCAGCTGCTGGTGGATGGCCGAAGCGCGGATGCGCTCGTACACACGCTGTACGGAAGCCTCCGGGCCTTCGAAATACTGGATGAAGACGCCGTTGTCGTAGCACAGCACGCCACTGACGCCGGCGCCCTGGTTGAAGGCCTGCGCATCCTGCAGCAACGCATCCAGTTCCGGGGGCGACAGCGGGCGCGCGGCCACGCTGGCGTACGAAATGGCCCACAGTCGATCCATGCC
Source organism: Lysobacterales bacterium (assembly GCA_017302095.1). Lineage (GTDB taxonomy): Bacteria > Pseudomonadota > Gammaproteobacteria > Xanthomonadales > Xanthomonadaceae > Thermomonas. Next base: position 14,172 of record JAFLEC010000013.1, read on the forward strand.
TGCTCCCGGGATGCGCTAGCGCAGTGGTGCCGCGAGTTCGCGCGCGTCCAGCACGTTATCCCGATTCGTATCCTGCCGTCTGAACCGTTCAGCCAGCCGTTCACGATGCGCCGCGCGCGTCAGCGGGGTGCCGCGACCGCCGGGTTGTTCCGCGGGCGAGAGCACGCCATCGCGGTCGCGATCCATCGCGTCGAACGCGTAGCTCAACCAGTCCTGGTATTCGCCCAGCGAGACCTTGCCGTTGCGGTCGGCGTCCATCTTCGCGAGGTAGTCGCCGGGCCTGGCGACCTGGGCCTGCGCGGCGAACGCGCAGGCCATCGCGAGGACGATCGACGGCGCCCGCGTGCGCATCTCAGGCCGGCATCAGCGCATAGCCGCGCAGCCGCGCCGCGTAGTCCTGCAGGGCGCGCACGCCGCTGGCCTCGGCCTCGGCGCACCAGGCCTGCAGGCGATGCAGGCGCTCGGCGGCATCGTGGCTGCGGTGCTCCAGCACCTCGACCAGGCGCGCGCGATGCTCGAGCAGGGCCTGGATGCGCGGACGCGAGGCGACCCAGGCACGCAGCTGCTCGCGCCCCTCGGGCGAGAGCCAACGGCCGTCGTCCGCCAGCGCCTTGCGCAGCTTGCGCGGAAGCAACGCACGCAGCCGCGCGCCGGCCGCCGCGGCCTCCTCGCGCAACGCCGGCTTCAGCACGTTGCGCTGGTAGTCGGTCATCGCCTGGAAGCGATGCGCCACCAGCGCCTTCAGCGTGTCGGCATCCGGCATCGGGATGTTGGGGCGCAGGCTCAGGCTGGGGGCGACGCGCAGCACCTTCGCGAGGCGGAGCTTCTCCAGCAGGCGGATCGCCGCCCAGCCGATGTCGAACTCCCACTTGCGCAGGGCGAACTTCGCCGACGACGGGAAGGCATGGTGGTTGTTGTGCAGCTCCTCGCCGCCGATCCACACCCCCCACGGCACCAGGTTGGTGGCGGTGTCGGTGGTCTCGAAGTTGCGGTAGCCCCACCAGTGGCCGAGCCCGTTGATCACGCCGGCGGCCCAGAACGGGATCCATGCCATCTGGATCGCCCAGATCGCGACGCCGGCGGCGCCGAACAGCACGAAGTCCACCAGCAGCATCAGCACCGGACCGAGCGTGGCGTACGGGGTGTAGAGCCGGCGTTCGATCCCGTCGTCCGGGCACCCCTTGCCGTACTGCTCGATGCTGGCGCGGTCCAGGCGCGCCTCGCGGTACATGTCGCCGCCGCGCCACAGCACGTTGCCGATGCCCTTGTGCATCGGGCTGTGCGGATCGTCCGGGGTCTCGCACTTGGCGTGGTGCTTGCGATGGATCGCCGCCCATTCGCGGGTGATCATCGAGGTGGTGAGCCAGCTCCAGAAGCGGAACGCATGCGCCAGCACCGGGTGGAAATCCACGCCGCGATGGGCCTGGCTGCGGTGCAGGTAGAGGGTGACGGTGAAGATGGTCAGCTGGGTGACCACCAGCAGGTAGAGGGCGAGCTGCCAGAGCTTGGCCTGCAGCAGGCCACCGGCGAGGAACTCGAGGAACGAAGCGGGCATCGCGATGGGGTCTCGTGGGCGCGGGGGAGCGCCCGGCCATGATGCCACGGCGGTCCCGCGATCAGCTGCCGGCAGGCGCCGCGTTGCCGGCGGGCGACGTCGCGCGCAAGGCCCGGTTGATGTCGTCGACGATGCCCTCCAGCGCATCCTCCGCGTATCCCCTGTGGTGGGCAGCGATGCGTCCCTGGGTGTCGATGATCCAGAGGTTGGGATAGGCGGTGATGCCCCAGGCATCTGCGATCTCGCCATTGCGGTCGCGCACCATCGCGATGCCGTAGTCCTTCATCTGCCGCATCATCGCGCGGTAGTCGTCGTTGTCGTCCTTCACGTTGACCGCGACCACCCGCAACAGCCGCTCGCCGGCATGCTGCTGCAAGGCATCGAGCTGCGGCAGCTCCTTCAGGCAGTAACCGCACCACGAGGCCCAGAACGTCACCACCACGACCTTGCCGCGCAGCTGCGCCAGGTCGACCGCCTGGCCCGCGCGGTCCTTGCCCAGCAGGGTCACCGGCGGCGCATCGCCGATCGCAGGTCCGGCCGGCCCGGCAAAGGCGCCGGGCGCCAGCAGCATCGCAAGCACGAACAGGGCGGCGGCGAAGCGGCGACGACTCGGCATGCGGCTGGACTCCATCAGGGTGGCGCGTAGTCTAGGGGCTTCCGGACGCGCACCGATCCCAGGCCCGAATTGCCCGAAGTCGAAACCGCCCGCCGCGGGCTGCTGCCGCACGTCGCCGGGCGACGCGTCGGGCACGTGCGCCTGCGCCGGCCGGACCTGCGCTGGCCGATCCCGCGCGAGGTCGAGGACCTGTTGCCGGGCCAGCGCATCGACGGCATCCGCCGGCGCGCGAAGTACCTGCTGCTCGACACCGTCGCCGGCAGCGCGCTGCTGCACCTCGGCATGTCCGGCAGCCTGCGGGTGCTGCCGGAGGACACCCCGGTGCGCCCGCACGACCACGTCGACATCGGCCTGGAAGACATGGACGGCGCGCCCGACCGGGTGCTGCGCTTCAACGACCCGCGGCGCTTCGGCTGCCTGCTGTGGCAGGCGCCGGGCGAGATCCATCCGCTGCTCGCAGGCCTCGGCCCGGAGCCGCTGTCGGACGACTTCGACGGCGACGTCCTGTTCGCCCGCAGCCGCGGTCGCGCCGCGCCGGTGAAGGCGTTCCTGATGGACCAGGCGGTGGTGGTCGGGGTCGGCAACATCTACGCCGCGGAAGCGCTGTTCATCGCCGGGATCTCGCCGCTGCGCCCCGCCGGCAAGGTGTCGCGCGCGCGCTACATCGCGCTCGCCGACGCGGTGAAGGCGATCCTCTCGCATGCGATCGCGCGTGGCGGCACCACCCTGCGCGACTTCCTCGCCCCGGACGGCGCACCCGGCTACTTCGAGCAGGAACTGCGCGCCTATGGCAGGGGCGGCGAGCCCTGCCCGCGCTGCGGGCGACCGATGCGGCAGGCGCTGGTCGGCCAGCGCGCCAGCGTCTGGTGCGGGCATTGCCAGCGCTGACCGGGTTTCACGCGGGTCGCCGGCAACCGCTATAGTGCGGCGTCCCCCGACACGCACCGCACGATGACCGATTCCGGCGAGATCACCGTCTTGCTCGATGCCGCCCATGGCGGCGATCGCGGCGCCATGGACCGCGTGCTGGCCACGCTGTACCAGGAACTGCATTCGATGGCCCGGCGCCAGCTCGCCGGACAGCACGGCCACACCCTGGACGCCACCGCACTGGTCCACGAGGCCTACCTCAAGCTGATCGGCCGCGGCACCGGCGCCGCGCAGTTCGACGACCGCGCCCACTTCTTCGCCTATGCCGCCTCCGCGATGCGCAGCGTGGTGGTCGACTATGCGCGGCAACGGCTGGCGCAGAAACGCGGCGGGGACCTGCACCGGGTGACCGACCTGCCGGAGGACATCGAGGGCGGCTTGCGCCTGGACGAGGACATGCTCGGGCTGGACACCGCGCTGAACCGCCTGGCATCGGTCGACGAGCGACTGGCACAGGTGGTGGAGATGCGCTACTTCGCCGGATTGTCGGAGCTGGAGATCGCCGCCCTGTTGAAACGTTCGGAGCGTAGCGTGCGCCGCGACTGGCAGAAGGCGCGGATGTTCCTGCTCGCGTCGCTGCAGGAGTCGCCCGCCGCCTGACCGCAGGTCGGGCGACCGGTGGGCCGCGATGGACATCGAGCGCTGGCAACGGCTGTCGCCCCTGCTCGATGCCCTGCTCGAGTTGCCGCCCGAGCAGCGCGAGGAGCACCTGGCCGCGCTGCAACGCGAAGACCCGGGCCTGGCCACCGAACTGGGCCGCCTGCTGGCGCTGGAAGCGGACGATGCGGGCTTCCTGGCCGAGCCGGTGGTCGCCCTACCGGCAGGCGCGCACCCGGGCGCGCGGATCGGTGCCTATCGCCTGGACCGGTTGATCGGCGAGGGCGGGATGGGCCAGGTCTGGCTGGCGTTGCGCGCCGACGGGCTGTACGACCGCAAGGTCGCGCTCAAGCTGCTGCGGCCGGGCCTTGCGGATCCGCGGCTGCGCCAACGCTTCGTGCGCGAGCGCGAGATCCTGGCGCGCTTCGCGCATCCGTTCATCGCGCGCCTGCTGGACGCCGGCTTCGATGCGGACGGCCAGCCCTACCTTGCCCTCGAGTACGTCGACGGCGAACCGATCACCGACTACTGCCGCAGCCGCCAGCTCGACATCGCCGCCCGGCTCGACCTGTTCCGGCAAGTCTGCGAAGCGGTCAGCCATGCGCATGCGAACCTGATCGTCCACCGCGACCTGAAGCCGTCGAACATCCTGGTCACGCCGGCCGGCCACGTGCGCCTGCTCGACTTCGGCATCGCCAAGCTGCTGGACGCCGAACCGCTTCCCGCGGAACAGACCCGCACCGGCGTGCGTACCTTCACCCTGCACTACGCGGCGCCCGAACAGATCCGTGGCGAGCCGGTCACCACCATGACCGACGTCTATTCGCTCGGCGTCGTGCTGTATGAACTGCTGACCGGCAGCAAGCCCTACCGCCTGAAGCGGCAGACCGATGCCGAATGGGAAGAAGCGATCCTGGCCGGCGAACCGCTGCGGCCGTCGCAAGCGGCAGGACGCGCGGATCCGCTCGATACCCGGCCCTACCCGCCCGCCAGGTTGGCGCGGGAACTCGCGGGCGACCTCGACAACATCGCCCTCAAGGCGCTGGCCAAGCGACCCGAGCGGCGCTACGGCTCGGTCGAAGCGCTGGCGCACGACCTGCTCTGCTACCTGCGCGGGCGGCCGGTCGCTGCGCGCGGCGAAAGCATGCGCTACCGCGTGCGCAAGTACCTGCAACGGCATCGCTGGGCCATCGCCGCCACCAGCCTGGTGCTCGCGGTGCTGCTCACCGCGCTCGGCGTGGTCGGCTGGCAGTCGCGCCAGGCGATGCGCGAGGCGGGGCGCGCGCAAGCGATGCAGAGCTTCATCGCCAGCCTGTTCGAAAGCGCAGGCGCGACCCCGATGGACGCGCCGATCGACTTGCGCAAGCTGCTCGAAATGGGCATCGCCCGCGGCGACTCCAGCCTGGCCCGGCAACCGCAAGCGCGCGCGGAGCTGTATGGCGTGGTCGCGCGGCTGCGCCTCGGGATCGGCGACTACCGCGAGGCCGACGCGTTGCTCGTGCGACAGGCGGGAATGCTCGCGCAATCACCCGAAGCGCCTAGCAGCCTGCGACTGGAGGCGGTCACCCTGCGCGGCGCGGCGCGGCGCATGCTCAGCGACGCACGCGGCTGCCTGGCGCTCATGCAACCCCTGCGCGCACTCGCCGACCGCGAGCAGGCGCAACTCCCCGGCCAGGTCGCGGCCTACTACTCGCAGCTCGCGCGCTGCCATCGCGACATGGGCGAACGCAACCTCGCCAACCAGCTGTATGCGCGTGCCCTCGAACTTCGCCGCGAGCACGGCGACGATGCCGGGGTCGCCGAGAGCCTGCTCGACGTCGCCGCGCTGCGGGCCGACGACGGCCGCCCCCAGGAAGCGATCCGCATCCTGCGGGATGCGCTTGCCCAGTTGCGCCGGCAGGTCGGCGAGCGCCACCCGCTGGCGATCGACCTCCTGCGCAGCCTGTGCACGCTCGAGCGCAGCAACGATGCGGTGGCCGAGGCCGAACGCGACTGCCGGCAGTCGGTGGTACTGGCGCAGCAACTGCACGGCCGCAGCCATCGCGCGACGATCGATGCGCGTCGCCAGCTGGCGGCGCTGTACGTCGACCTCGGGCGCTTCGGCGAGGCGGAGTCGGAATTCCTGGATGCGCACGCGTGGATGCGGGCGCGCCTCACCCCGGACCACCCGGATCTGGCCCGCACCTACAACAGCCTGGCCATCGTCGCGTGGGAGCGCGGCGAGCTTGCGCGCGCCGAGCGCTACCAAACGCAGGCGGTGCAGATCTGGCGCAAGGGGCACAACCCGGGCCTGCTCGGCTCCGGATTGTTCAACCTCGCGATGGTCCTGCACGACGCGGGCAAGGATGAAGGGGCGCTGGCGGCGGTGCGCGAATCGGCGACGCTGCGACGCCGGCGTTTCGGCGCATCGCACGAACTTGTCGGCGACGCCGACCGGCTGGAAGGCGAGATCCTTGCGGCGCTCGGGCGCGACGCGGAAGCCGCGCGCGCACTCTCCGAAGCGGTCCGGCTGACCCGGGCCGGCTACGGCGCCGGGCATTCGCATACGCGCCGTGCCGAGGTCTCGCAGGCGCGTTTCCAGGCCTTGCGCGGCGAACGCGCTGCGTTGGAGCGGCTCGCCCGGCTCGGCGACTACCGCGGCACCGACATCGAGCAACGCAAGGCGGCCTGGCTGGCGCACGCCTACGCCGCGGAGGCCGGATGCCGCGCGCATGCCGCGCGCGCGCACGCGCAGCTGGCCGGCGTCCTCGCGCAGATGCAACTGGCCCTTCCCGAAGGCGGCGCGGTCACGCGCGAAGTGCACGCGATCCGCGCGGCATGCCCGGGCGTCATCGCCAGGCGATGACGGGCGTCAGAGCGGCAGCGGCGCCTGCAGCGGTTCGATGCTGCCTTCGCCGCGCATGACTTTCTTGAACTCCTTGCGCGACACCGAGACGTAGCGCTCGTTGCCGCCGATCTCGACCTGCGGGCCGTCCCGCAGCGCGCGCCCGGCGGCGTCCACCCGCACCGTCATGGTCGCCTTGCTGCCGCTGTGGCAGATCGTCTTGATCTCCTGCAGTTCGTCGGCCCAGGCCAGGAGGTACTGGCTGCCCTCGAACAGTTCGCCGCGGAAGTCGGTGCGCAGGCCGTAGCAGAGCACCGGGATGCGCAGCGCATCCACCACTTCGCTGAGTTGCCACACCTGCGGCTTGGTCAGGAACTGGGCCTCGTCGACCAGCACGCAATGCAGCGGGCCGTGCGCCGCGATGTCCGCGGCCATGAGCGCCTGCAGGTCGTCGTCGCGGCCGAACGCGAGGCCATCCGCCTGCAGTCCGATCCTCGAGGCGACGGTGCCGCTGCCGGCGCGGAAGTCGAGCTTCGGGGTGAGGATCGCCACGCGCATGCCGCGTTCGCGGTAGTTGTACGCGGACTGCAGCAGGGTGGTGGTCTTCCCCGCGTTCATCGCCGAATAGTAGAAGTAGAGCTTCGCCATGCACGGATTCTACCGGCGCACAAGGCTGGCATGCGCCGCGCCGGGCTTCGACAATGGCGGCGATGTCACGCGACCCCCTCCACGGCCTCAATCCCCCGCAACGCGCGGCGGTGCTGCACGCGGATGGCCCGTTGCTGGTGCTGGCCGGCGCCGGCAGCGGCAAGACCCGGGTCATCGTGGAGAAGATCGCGCACCTGATCGCGACCGGTCGTTATCCGCCCAAGCGCATCGCCGCGATCACCTTCACCAACAAGGCCGCGCGCGAGATGCGCGAACGCGTCGCCAAGCGGATCCGCGGCGATGCCGCGCAGGAGCTGACGATCTCCACCTTCCATGCGCTCGGCCTGCGCATGCTGCAAATCGACCACGCCAAGCTCGGCCTGCGGCGCGGCTTCTCGATCTTCGACGCCGACGATGCCGCCGCGCAGCTGAAGGACCTGCTGCCCCCGGGCAGCAAGCCGGATGCGATCGAGGCGGCCAAGCAACTGGTGAGCCGCGCCAAGAACGCCGGGCTGTCGCCGGAACAGGCGGCGCAGGCAGCAGGCAGTGGGCGCGAGCGCGAAGCCGCGGCGCTGTACGCGCGCTACCAGCAGCGCCTGTCCGCGTTCAACGCGGTCGATTTCGACGACCTGATCCGGTTGCCGGTGCAGTTGCTGGAATCCGATGCCGAATCGGTTGCGGCCTGGCGCGAACGCATCGGCTACCTGCTGGTCGACGAATCGCAGGACACCAACGACGCGCAGTACCGCCTGCTCAAGGCGCTGGCCGGCGACAAGGGCAACTTCACCTGCGTGGGCGACGACGACCAGAGCATCTACGCCTGGCGCGGCGCCAACCCGGAGAACCTGCTGGCGCTCGGGCGCGACTATCCGGCGCTGAAGATCGTCAAGCTGGAGCAGAACTACCGCTGCTCCAACCGCGTGCTGCGCGCGGCCAACGCCCTGATCGCGCACAACCCGCACGAGCATCCGAAGACCCTGTGGAGCGACCAGGCCGACGGCGAGCGGATCCGCGTCTGGGAGTGCAAGGACGCGGCGCACGAGGCGGAGAAGGTCGCCGCCGAGATCCAGTTCACCGCGCAGAAGCATGCGGCGCCGTGGAGCGAGTTCTGCATCCTGTTCCGCGGCAACCACCAGAGCCGCGCGCTCGAGAAGGCGCTGCAGCTGCTGCGCATCCCCTACCACCTGAGCGGCGGCACCGCCTTCCTCGACCGCGGCGAGGTCAAGGACGCGCTGGCCTGGCTCCGCCTGCTGGCCAACCCCGACGACGACGCGGCCTTCCTGCGCGCGGTGCAATCGCCCAACCGCGGGGTGGGTGCGACCTCGCTGCAGCGGCTCGGCGAGCTGGCCGCGCAGGCCCACCTGCCCTTGGCGCGCGCGGCCGAATCGATGGCGGTCGCCAAGCAGTTGCCGGCGCGTGCCGCGAATGCCCTGCAGGGATTCAGCGACATCGTGCGCGGCCTGCGCATGGACGCCCGCACGCTGCCGCCCGCCGAACTGATGCGCAAGCTCAACGAGCGTTCGGGCCTGCTCGCCGCGCTGCGCGCGCTGTGCAAGGACGAGGCGCAGTTCCAGGCGCGCCGGCGCAACCTCGACGAACTGGCCGACTGGTTCGATGGCCCGAAGACCAGCGGCCCTGGCGAACTGGCGGCCGCCCTCGCCCTGCTCAGCCACGCGGACAAGGGCGACGCCGGCAACCAGGTCCGGTTGATGTCGATGCACGCGGCGAAGGGCCTCGAATTCCGCTTCGTGTTCATCGTCGGCGTCGAGGATGGCAACCTGCCGCACGAGGCCAGCATCGAGGAAGGCCGCATCGACGAGGAACGGCGCCTGCTGTACGTCGGCATCACCCGCGCCAAGGAACGCCTGTGGCTGTCGCACGCGCGCGAGGCGCAACGCTGGGGCGACCGCCTGCGCCTGAAGCCCAGCCGCTTCCTCGACGAGCTGCCTGCCGACGAACTGCAGCGCGACGGCGCCGACCCCGTCGCCGATGCCGCGCACAAGGCGGAACGGCGCAGCGCCGGCATCGCCAACATCCGCGCCCTGCTCGCCGACTGAACGCGGCGGGCCGCTACACTGCCGGGCCCCACCCACGGAGCCCGCCCATGCGCCGACTGCTGCCCTTCGTCCTGGTCGCCCTGCTGGGCGCCTGCGCCGGCCCGATGGTGCGTCCCGGCAGCGCGGCTTCCGAAGTCCGCGACATCCGCGACCTCACGCTGGTGGCCCCTGCGCTGGCCGAATCGCCGGCGCGCACCCTGCTGGTGCTCGACATCGACGACACCCTGCTCACCTCCGCCGGCTTCTTCGGCAGCGACACCTGGTACGAATGGCAGAAGACCCTGGCCGCCGGCGATCCCGGCAAGGTGCCCTGCCTGTTCGACGTCATCGCCCTGAATTACGAAACCGGCGACCAGGTGCCCACCCAGCCCGACGGCCCGGCCGCGATCAACGCGCTCGGCGTCGACACCCTGATGCTGACCTCGCGCAACCCGCTGTACCGAGGCGGCACCCTGCGCACGCTGCGCGAAGCCGGCTACGCGTTGCCGCGCATGCTCGGCGGGCAGGTCGACGGCAGCGCCTGGGACTGGCGCAAGGCGCCCGACGCGGCGCCGGTGCACGTGGTCTACGACCAGGGCATCTTCATGACCTCGGGGCAGGACAAGGGCCGGGTGCTGCTGGCGCTGCTGCAACGCCTCGGCCTGCGCTACGACCGAGTGGTGCTGGTCGACGACGGCCGCAAGAACATCGACAACATGCAGGCGGCCCTGCGCGATGCCGGCATCGCCTACCTCGGCCTGCACTACACCCGCGTCGACAAGAACGTCGACGGCGCCGAAGCCGCCGCCGGGCGCGCCGGCTGGCAGGCCTGGCGGCAGCTGCTGGCCACCACCTACCCCGAGCGGCTGCGTGCGCTGGAAGCCGGCAAGTGCGCTTACTGACAATAAAATCAGATAGTTACCTGATTCCAGTTCACCCATTGCATTAAGTTGGCGGCGGCGTTAGCCTGCACCCAGCCGGTTCGCCGGCGCCATGCCACAACTGCTGTCCACCGGCCCCGGCCGGATTCGAGGAGGCCACCGGCCTCCTTTTTTCTTGGGCCGCTTGCGCTGCGGCGGCGGGCGCGCCGACACTCGGTCGATCCGCCCCACGGGGAATGCCGATGACGCCTTCGCCGCTGCACCGCCTGGCCATGCTGACCGGCCTGCTGGCCGCACTGCTGGCGGGCTGCCAGCGCGACGACGCCCCGGCCTCGCCGATCGCGGTGGCGCCGACGGCGCGGGTT
>JAFLEC010000130.1 GCA_017302095.1 Lysobacterales bacterium
CCCTGCGCGCCGACAACGATTCCCCGGTGGACGGCGAGACCGCGGAGCAGGTGCAGAAGCTGCTGCGCTGGCTCGAGGACATGGACGACGTGCAGAACGTCTACTCCAACGCCGATTTCGGCGCGGCTGCGTAAGACCCTTCGCCGACGCGATCCCGCGACGTGACGCGCATTCTCGGCATCGACCCCGGCTCGCAGCGCACCGGCGTGGGCATCATCGACGTCGCCGCCGACGGCAAGGTGTCGCATGTGCATCACCAGCCCTTGAACCTGCTGGATGCCGAATCCTTCCCGCTGCGCCTGCGCAAGCTGCTCGACGGCCTGTGGGCGCTGATCGAGGAATACGCCCCCGACGAGGTCGCGGTGGAACAGGTGTTCCTGTCCAACAACGCGATGTCCGCGCTGAAGCTGGGGCAGGCGCGCGGCGCCGCGGTCGCCGCCTGCGTGGCGCGCGACCTGCCGGTGAGCGAGTACGCGGCCAAGGAGATCAAGCTGGGCCTGGTGGGCAGCGGCAACGCCGACAAGACCCAGGTGCAGCACATGGTCGGGATCATGCTGGGCCTGCAGGGCAAGCTGCAGGCGGACGCCGCGGATGCGCTGGCGGTGGCGATCACCCACGCCCACGTGCGCGCCAGCGCGAAGCGGCTGGGCACGGATGCGCGGACCGCGTGGGGCCGCAAGGGCAGGGGAGCGCGATGATCGGTCGCCTGAAGGGGGTCCTGATCCACAAGGCGCCGCCGTGGTTGGTGGTCGACGTCCATGGCGTCGGCTACGAACTGGAGGCGCCGATGAGCACCTTCTACGACCTGCCCGAGGTCGGCCGCGAGGTGTCCCTGTTCACCCACTACGCGCAGAAGGAGGACAGCGTGTCGCTGTACGGCTTCCTGCGCGAGTCCGAGCGCCGGCTGTTCCGCGACGTGCAGAAGGTCAGCGGGATCGGCGCGAAGATCGCGCTGGCGGTGCTGTCCGGGACCAGCGTCGACGAGTTCGCGAGGCTGCTGCAGGCCTCCGACGTGGCCGCGCTGACCCGCATCCCCGGGATCGGCAAGAAGACCGCCGAGCGCATGGTGGTGGAGCTGCGCGACCGCGCCGCCGACTTCTCCGGCGGCCCCGCGTCGGCGTCGCCCGGGTTGCCCGGCGACCCGCTGGCCGAGGCGGTCACCGCCCTGCAGGCGCTGGGCTACAAGCCGGCCGAGGCCGACCGCATGGCGCGCAAGGTCGCCGCCGACGGCGACGTCGCCGAGGCCATCATCCGCAAGGCGCTACAGTCGGCGCTTCGCTGAGCCGGCATCCCTACACCCAGCTACAGGCGTCCGATGAGCACACAGACTTCCCACGGACAGGCGCACGGCGCGCATGGCGGCGCAGGCCTCGCGGCGCTGGTGGCGGGCGCGGTCGGCGTGGTGTTCGGCGACATCGGCACCAGCCCGCTGTACACGATCAAGGAAATGTTCCATCCGCATTTCGGGCTGACCCCGGATCCGGCGACGGTGAAAGGCCTGCTCTCGCTGGGGTTCTGGTCGCTGGTGCTGGTGGTGACGCTGAAGTACGTCGTGGTGATCATGCGCGCCGACAACGACGGCGAGGGCGGCATCATGGCGCTCACCGCGCTGGCGCAGCGCAGCCTGAAGCAGGGCTCACGGCTGGCCTACACGGTGGGCATCCTCGGCATCTTCGGCGCCGCGCTGTTCTTCGGCGACGGCATGATCACCCCGCCGATCACCGTACTTGGCGCGGTCGAGGGGCTCGAGGTGGTGTCGCCGCTGTTCAAGCAATGGGTGCTGCCGATCAGCCTGGTGATGCTGACCGCGCTGTTCGCGTTCCAGCGGTTCGGCACCGCCAGCGTCGGCAAGGCGTTCGGCCCGATCATGATCACCTGGTTCGTGGTGATCGCCGGCTTCGGCGTCTGGAACATCGCCCAGCACCCGATCGTCCTGCGTGCCCTGAATCCCTACTGGGCCTGGCTGTTCTTCGCCACCCACGACTGGCACGCGGTGCTGATCCTCGGCGCGGTGGTGCTGACGGTGACCGGCGGCGAGGCGCTCTATGCCGACATGGGACACTTCGGCAAGCAGCCGATCCGGTGGGGCTGGTTCGGATTCGTGCTGCCTGCGCTGGTGTTGAACTACTACGGCCAGGGCGCGGTGCTGCTGCGGCACCCGGAGGCGGTCGCCAACCCGTTCTACATGTCGATCCCCGGCTGGGCGCAGGTGCCGATGCTGGTGCTGGCGACCACCGCGGCGATGGTCGCGTCGCAGGCGGTGATCACCGGGGCGTTTTCCGTCACCCGCCAGGCGATCCAGCTTGGCTACCTGCCGCGCCTGCAGATCAAGTACACCTCGCGCGACACCATCGGCCAGATCTACGTGCCCTCGATCAACTGGATGCTGTTCGCGGCGGTGGTGGTGCTGGTGCTGTCCTTCCGCAGTTCCGGTGCGCTGGCCACGGCCTATGGCCTGTCGGTCACCGGCACGATGCTGATCGACACCCTGCTGCTGGCGATCGTCGCCTACACGCGCTGGCCCGACACCCGCAAGTGGGTGCTGCCGCTGTGCGCGATGTTCCTGCTGATCGACATCGCCTTCCTGGTCGCGAACGGCGCGAAGCTGCTCTCGGGGATCGGCGCCTGGGTGCCGCTGTTCATCGGCATCATCGCCTTCACCATGATGCGCACCTGGCGCCGCGGCCGCGAGCTGCTGCACCAGGAAATCCGCAAGGAAGGCATCCAACTCGACAGTTTCCTGCCGGGCCTGATGCTGTCGCCGCCGGTGCGCGTACCCGGCACCGCGATCTTCATGACCGCGGACAAGGGCGTGGTGCCGCACGCGCTGCTGCACAACCTCAAGCACAACAAGGTCCTGCACGAGCGCAACATCTTCCTGACCGTGGAGACCCTGTCCGTGCCCTACGCGGCCAAGGGCGAGCGGCTCAAGGTCACTTCGATCGGCGACGACTTCCACCGGGTGCTGATCCGCTTCGGTTTCATGGAGACGCCGGACGTGCCGCAGGCGCTGATGCAGACCTGCGACTTGTGCGACCTGGCGTTGGACCCGATGGACACCACGTACTTCACCAGCCGCGAGACCATCGTCGCCAGCCCGCACCGCAACATGCCGGCGTGGCGCGACAAGCTGTATGCGCTGATGCACCGCAATGCCGCCCCCGCGACCGGGTTCTTCCATATCCCAGGCAACCGGATCGTGGAGCTGGGGACCCAGGTCCAGATCTGACGGGTGCGGCGCATCGGGGGGGGCGGAGCGGACTGGCCCGACCAGCCCAGAGCAGGCCAAGGAAGGCCTGCGTCGGCGAATCGAAGCAGGATGCGAAGCCTGAGCCGCAGGGCTGGTCGGGCCAGTCCGCTCACGGGACTGGATGTCGGGCGATAATCCCGGCATGACCAGCGAACGCATCATCGGCACCGGCGCCACCCGTGAGGACGAGGCCCTCGAAGCCAGTATCCGCCCGCGCCGGCTGGACGAATACCTCGGCCAGCAGCCGGTGCGCGAGCAGCTGCAGATCTACATCGAGGCCGCCAAGGGCCGCGGCGAGGCGCTCGACCACGTGCTGATCTTCGGGCCGCCTGGGCTGGGCAAGACCACCCTCAGCCACGTCATCGCCAACGAGTTGGGCGTCAGCCTGCGGGTCACCTCCGGCCCGGTGATCGAGAAGGCCGGCGACCTCGCCGCGCTGCTGACCAACCTGCAGCCGCACGACGTGCTGTTCGTGGACGAGATCCACCGCCTGTCGCCGGTGGTCGAGGAAATCCTCTATCCGGCGATGGAGGACTACCAGATCGACATCATGATCGGCGAAGGCCCCGCCGCGCGCTCGATCAAGCTCGACCTGCCGCCGTTCACCCTGATCGGCGCCACCACCCGCGCCGGCCTGTTGACCGCGCCGCTGCGGGACCGCTTCGGCATCGTCCAGCGGTTGGCGTTCTACTCGCCGGAGGAGCTGACCCGGATCGTGCGCCGCTCGGCGCGGATCCTCGGGATCGATTGCGATGCCGACGGCGCCGGCGAGGTCGCGCGGCGCTCGCGCGGCACCCCGCGCATCGCCAACCGCCTGCTCCGCCGGGTGCGCGACTACGCCCAGGTCAAGGGCAGCGGCGGCATCGATGCCGGCATCGCGCGCGCGGCGATGGACATGCTGAAGGTCGACCCCGAGGGCTTCGACGAACTCGACCGGCGCATGCTGGGCACGATCATCGACGCCTTCGATGGCGGCCCGGTCGGGGTGGAATCGCTGGCCGCGGCCCTGTCGGAGGAGCGCGGCACCCTAGAGGACGTGATCGAGCCCTACCTGATCCAGCAGGGCTTCCTGGTGCGCACCGCGCGCGGGCGCATGGCCACGCCCAAGGCCTATCGCCACCTCGGCTTCAAGCCCAAGGCCGCCGATGCGGGGCTGTTTTCGGAAAAGGGGTCAGAGTGAAGTTTCCGGATCAGGCTTCCCGCACGGGTGGAGGTGGGCAGGAAATTCACTCTGACCCCTTTTCTTTCCCGGTGCGCGTGTACTGGGAAGACACCGATGCCGGCGGCGTGGTCTACCACGCCCAGTACCTCGCCTTCATGGAGCGCGCGCGCAGCGAGTGGATGCGCGCGCTCGGCCTCGGCCAAGACCTCCTGCGCAGCCGCGATGACCTCGTGTTCGTGGTGCGCGCGATGTCCACCGACTTCCGCGCGCCTGCGAGGCTGGACGATCAGCTGCAGGTCAGCGTGCGCCTGCTTGAATGCCGCGGCGCCAGCCTCGTGCTGGCGCAACGGGTGGAACGCGACGGCGCCTCGCTGGTCGAAGCCTCGGTGCGCATCGCCGCGTTGCGCGCGTCCTCGTTCCGGCCATGCCCGATTCCGCCGGCCCTCGCGGCCAGCCTTGCCCTTCTCGTGGAGACCGATTGATGTCCATGTCCACCATGCTGCAATCCATGCCGCAGGCCTTGCCGGAGGCCGGCGCCGCGAACACGGTGGAACTCGCCGCCGAAGGCGCGCGGACCGCTGCGGTGCAAGGCGACCAGGGGCTGGACATCCTGCAGCTGGTGCTGCACGCGAGCTTGCCGGTGCAGCTGGTGATGGCCTTGCTGCTGCTGGCCTCGCTGGCATCGTGGGTGATCATCCTGCGCAAGAAGCGGGTGCTCGATCGCGCCGAGAAGGAGGCGGATCGCTTCGAGGAGCAATTCTGGTCGGGCGCGGAACTGCCCAAGCTCTACGCCGCGGCGGCCGGTCGCGGTCGCGACATCGAGGGGCTCGAGGCGATCTTCGAAGGCGGCATGCGCGAGTTCAACCGCATCCGCCAGCGCCGCGGGGTGGATGCCCGCATGCAGTTGGAGGGCGCGCAGCGCGCCATGCGCGCGACCACCTCGCGCGAACTGGACGGGTTGGAGCGCAACCTCGAGTTCCTCGCCAACGTCGGCTCGATCAGCCCGTACGTCGGCCTGTTCGGCACGGTGTGGGGGATCATGATCTCGTTCCAGGGCCTGGCCAACGTCAAGGAAGCCACCATCGCCACCGTCGCCCCGGGCATCTCCGAGGCCTTGGTCGCCACCGCGATGGGCCTGTTCGCCGCGATCCCGGCGGTCTGGGCGTACAACCGCTACGCCACCCGCGCAGAGCGCATCGCGGTGCGCTACGACACCTTCGGCGAGGAGTTCGCGTCGATCCTGCAGCGCCAGGCGCACGTGGAGGACTGAGGCGCGCATGGCCACCTCCTCCCGCCGGCACCGCAAGCGCAAGCTCAAGGCCGACATCAACGTCGTGCCTTACATCGACGTGATGCTGGTGCTGCTGATCATCTTCATGGTCACCGCGCCCCTGCTCAACGTCGGCGTCGACGTCAACCTGCCGCAGTCCGACGCCAAGCCGCTGGAACAGAGCAAGAAGCAGCCGGTGGTCGTGCAGGTGCAACGCGACGGCACCCTGTTCCTCACCTACGAAGGCCTGGATCGCCCACAGCCGGTGGACCGGACGGGCTTGGTGGCCAAGGTCCGCGGCTTCGTGCAAGCCGATCCGCAGCTGGCGGTCTACGTGGCCGGCGATCGCGATGCCAGCTACCAGACCGTGTACGAGGTGCTGACCCTGCTCCAGCGCGATGCCAAGGTCAGCCGCGCCGGGCTGATGGGCGCGCCGGCCGACAGCGCCAAGGCGAAGTGAGCGGTAATCGATGAGGGAGTCGCGCGCCGATACCCGGACTGCGACGTTGCAGGCCGTCGGCCTGCATGCCGTGCTGTTCGCGGCCATGTTCGCGGGCTTGCAGTGGACCCGGCCCAGCCTGCCGGAGGCTGCGCGCGGCGACGTGATCGAGGCGGACCTGGTCGACGTCGGCGACCTCAGCGCGGCGATGCAGCGGGCCATGCGCCAGCCGCCCCGGGAGGCGCCGCAGCCC
>JAFLEC010000131.1 GCA_017302095.1 Lysobacterales bacterium
GCTGTATTCCTCGCTGGACTGGGCGATCCGCGACGAGGACGGCTACACCTTCATCCTCGGCCGCACCGACGACGTGATCAACGTGGCCGGCCATCGCCTCGGCACGCGCGAGATCGAGGAAGCGGTGGCCAGCCACCCGGCGGTCGCCGAGGCCGCGGTGGTCGGCGTGCAGGACGACCTGAAGGGACAGGTGCCGATCGTGTTCGCCACCCTCAAGGCCGCCGGCAGCGACCCCGCCGATGCCGCCATCGGCATGCTGCGCAGCGTGGTCGACCAGCTCGGTGCGGTGGCGCGGCCGTCGCGGGTCTACGTGGTCGGGGCGCTGCCCAAGACCCGTTCCGGCAAGCTGCTGCGGCGCTCGCTGCAGGCGCTGGCCGAGGCGCGCGATCCCGGCGACCTCTCCACCCTCGACGACCCTGCCGCGCTGGACGAGGTCAAGCGCGCGCTGGCGCGTGGTGCCGACGCCTGAGCGGGCAGGTGGGCGCTCGCGGTAAAATCGCGTTTTCCCCGGAGGCTGCATGTCGATGAATTCCTCCGCCGGCGCGCGGTTCCGCGCCGCCCTGTCCGCCGAATCGCCGCTGCAGGTGATGGGCGCGATCACCGCGTATGCCGGCCTGATGGCCAAGCGCACCGGTTACCGGGCGCTGTATCTCTCGGGCGGCGGCGTCGCCGCGAACTCGCTGGGCATGCCCGACCTCGGCATCAGCACCATGGAAGATGTGCTGGTCGATGCGCGCCGGATCGTGGATGCGACGGGCATGCCGCTGCTGGTGGACATCGATACCGGCTGGGGCGGAGCGTTCAACATCGGCCGCACCATCCGCAACTTCGAACGCATCGGCGTCGCCGCCGTGCACATGGAGGACCAGGTCGGGCAGAAGCGCTGCGGCCATCGTCCCGGCAAGGAAGTGGTGGGCAAGGACGAGATGGTCGACCGGGTGAAGGCCGCGGTGGATGCGCGCACGGATCGCGAGTTCGTGATCATGGCGCGCACCGACGCCGCCGCGGTCGAGGGCTTGGACAGCGCGATCGAACGCGCGGTGGCCTACGTCGAGGCGGGCGCCGACATGGTGTTCCCGGAGGCGATGACTTCGCTCGACGACTACCGCAAGGTCAAGGCCGCGGTGCAGGTGCCGATCCTCGCCAACCTCACCGAGTTCGGCAGCACGCCGTTCTACACCACCGACGAGCTGCGCGATGCCGGCGTCGACATCGCGCTGTACTGCTGCGGCGCCTACCGCGCGATGAACAAGGCCGCGCTGGGCTTCTACGAGGCCGTCCGCCGCGACGGCACCCAGAAGCACGTCATCGATACCCTGCAGACCCGCGCCGAGCTCTACGACTTCCTGGGCTACCACGCCTACGAGGACAAGCTCGACCAGTTGTTTGCGCAGAAGAAGTGAGCGAAGGACCCGAGATGAGCGAACAGACCCCCACGTCGGCGTTCAAGCCGAAGAAATCCGTCGCCCTGAGCGGCACCGCCGCCGGCAACACCGCGCTGTGCACGGTGGGCCGCACCGGCAACGACCTGGCCTACCGCGGCTACGACATCCTCGACCTTGCCACCACCAGCGAGTTCGAGGAGATCGCCCACCTGCTGGTGCACGGCAAGCTGCCGAACCGCGCCGAGCTGGCCAGCTACAAGGCGAAGCTGAAGTCGTTGCGCGGCATCCCGGCCGCGGTCAAGGCCGCGCTGGAGGAACTGCCGCCGTCCGCGCACCCGATGGACGTGATGCGCACCGGCGTGTCGGTGCTGGGGTGCGTGTCGCCGGAGAAGGACGACCACAACCATCCGGGCGCGCGCGACATCGCCGACAAGCTGATGGCCTGCCTCGGTTCGATGCTGCTGTACTGGTACCACTGGAGCCACAACGGCCGCGCGATCGACGTCGAGACCGACGACGACTCGATCGGCGGGCACTTCCTGCACCTGCTGCATGGCAGTCCGGCGCCGGAGAGCTGGGTGCGCGCGATGCACACCAGCCTGATCCTGTACGCCGAGCACGAGTTCAATGCGTCGACCTTCACCGCGCGGGTGATCGCCGGCACCGGCAGCGACATGCATTCGTGCATCGCCGGGGCCATCGGCGCGCTGCGCGGCCCGAAGCACGGCGGCGCCAACGAGGTCGCGTTCGAGGTGCAGAAGCGCTACGAGAACCCGGACGAGGCGGAAGCGGACATCAAGGCCCGCGTCGAGCGCAAGGAAGTGGTGATCGGCTTCGGGCACCCGGTGTACACGGTGTCCGATCCGCGCAACAAGGTGATCAAGGAAGTCGCGCGGCAGCTGTCGGCGGAGCAGTCGAACATGAAGATGTACGACATCGCCGAGCGCCTGGAGTCGGTGATGTGGGACATCAAGAAGATGTTCCCCAACCTCGACTGGTTCAGCGCGGTGAGCTACCACATGATGGGCGTGCCGACCGCGATGTTCACCCCGCTGTTCGTGATCGCGCGCACCAGCGGCTGGTGCGCGCACGTGATCGAGCAGCGCATCGACGGCAAGATCATCCGCCCCAGCGCGAACTACATCGGCCCGGAAGACCAGGCCTTCGTGCCGATCGACCAGCGCTGACGCGCGGCCGCCAGCCGATCGTGGATCCTCGACGCCTCCGACCAAAGTCGGAGGCGTTTTCGCTTGTGCGGCGTGCACGCGGGTGCGATCCGTGGATATCTGCGACGGACGAAGCAGGTGGCGTTACGCTAGCGCCCGTGGCGCCTGGCCACGCACGCGCAGGAACCGATGGATACGGACTGGCTGATCCCCGCCGATCGCTTCGCCGAGCACGCACTGGTCGCGCTCGCGACACTGGTCGTCACGGGGTTGGTCGTGGTGATCCACTACGAGGGGCTGCATGCGCTGGCGCGGCGCTATGGGGCGCGTGCGCCACGACACAGCCGGGCGTCGATGCTCTGGATCCTCTTCGCGCTGCTCGGCCTGCACGTGCTGGAGATCTGGTGCTACGGCCTCGGTTACTGGTGGCTGGTGAAGTTCCCCGATACCGGCTTCGTGCATGGCGAACACGGCATGGACCACCTGTTCGACGCGGTCTATTTCTCGGCGATGACCTACAGCACGGTCGGCTTCGGCGACCTTTCGCCGGTGGGCGCGGTGCGCCTGATGTCCGGGATGGAGGCGATCACCGGCCTGCTGATGATCACCTGGTCGGCCAGCTTCACCTACCTCGAGATGTCGCGCCTGTGGACGCCGGGTCGCGACTGATGCCCGCTTGCCCGATTCGCCGGGTCAGCCGCGTCGCGGCTTGAGGCTCTGCACCTTGTAGAAAGTGTGGTCGCCGATCGTGGCCACCTGGTAGGCGGTGCGCCAACTCGGGCTGGCGATGGCGTGGGCGGCGAAGTGGCTCGCGCCTGGGACGACTTCCTTGCGCTGGCCCGGGGGCAGTGCCCAGTTGCGCTCGGATTCCAGCGCGATGGTCACGGCCTCCGCCCACGCCTCGGTGTTCGACAGGCGCGTCTGCGGTGACACCAGCGTCGGCGCAAACTGCTTGCGCGCGGTGACCACCTGGCAGAGGTCGCGGCCCCACAGCCCGCTGTCGCGACGGCGCAGGGCGACCTCGGCGACGGCCTGCTGGCCGCGCACGGACTGGTCGCGCGCCTCCAGGTAGACGGTGGTGGACAGGCACAGCGAATCGGCGGCCGGCTGCGGCAACACGTGCGACAGCCAGAGGATCCAGGCCAGTTTCATGTCGGACTCCTTGCTCCGTTGCGGCGCGTGGCGTCGTCCCTGGCTTGCGGCCGGGTCGGGTCACGCGTCATGGCGTACTGGGGAGGGCGGCAGCTCTATGGCGACCTTTGCCCGGGCCCGCCGTGGAAGTCGGGGGCCGGTAGCTGCCCGGCGCCATCAGGGCGGGGCAGGAAGAAAGTGCGCGCACCTTAGGCGGCGCTTCCCGAACGAAAGCTGAATGCGTGTTTTCGGAAGTGTTTGATCGGACTGGAGTTTTTATTCGGCTGGCGGCTCAGAGTCGGGCTGCCAACCTGCTGCCCTGGTCGATCGCACGCTTGGCATCGAGCTCCGCGGCCACGTCGGCACCACCGATCAGGTGAGCCGTCCGCCCACGCGCTGCCAGCGCCGCATGCAGGTCGCGGCGGGGTTCCTGGCCCGCGCAGACCACGACGTGGTCCACCGCCAGCACCTGCTCGCTGCCGTCGATGCGCACGTGCAGGCCGTCGTCGTCCACGCCGAGGTACTCGACCCCGCCCAGCATCTTGACGCCCTTGCCCTTGAGGGTGGCGCGATGGATCCAGCCGGTGGTCTTGCCCAGTCGCGCACCCGGCCGACCGGGGCTGCGCTGCAGCAGCCACAGCTGGCGTGCCGGCGGTTCCGGATGCGGCTTCAGCAGGCCGCCGGGCGCCTCGAACGTGGGGTCCACGCCCCATTCGGCCATCCAGCGCGCCGGATCCAGCGATGCCGACGTGCCCGCTTCCGCGAGGAATTCGGCGACATCGAAGCCGATGCCGCCCGCGCCGATGATCGCCACCTTCGCGCCCGGGACGACGCGGCCCTGCAGCACGTCGAGGTATCCGACCACCTTGGGATGGTCGTGGCCGGGGAAGTCGACGTCGCGCGGGGTGACCCCGGTCGCCACCACCACCTCGTCGTAGCCGTCCAGCATCCCGGCATCGACCGGGGTCGAGAGGCGCAGCTCCACGCCCGTGTCCGCGATGCGCTGGCGGAAGTAGCGCAAAGTTTCGTGGAACTCCTCCTTGCCCGGGATGCGCTTGGCCAGGTTGAACTGGCCACCGATGTCGCCGGCGGCATCGAACAGGGTGACCCGGTGGCCGCGCTCGGCGGCGACGGTGGCGCAGGCGAGGCCGGCCGGCCCGGCGCCGACCACGGCGATGGACCTGGCGCTCGTGGCGGGCGTGTAGACCAGTTCGGTTTCCGCGCAGGCGCGCGGATTCACCAGGCAGCTCGCGCGCTTGTTCTCGAACACGTGGTCGAGGCAGGCCTGGTTGCAGGCGATGCAGGTGTTGATCGCATGGGCCCGGCCGGTGCGCGCCTTCTCGACCCAGTGCGGATCGGCCAGCAACGGACGCGCCATCGACACCATGTCGGCGGCGCCGGAGGCGAGCACCGCCTCCGCCACCTCGGGGGTGTTGATGCGATTGGTCGCCACCAGCGGCACGGCGACATGCGGCTTCAGTTTCGCGGTGACCCCGGCGAAGGCCGCGCGCGGCACCGAGGTGGCGATGGTCGGCACCCGCGCCTCGTGCCAGCCGATGCCGGTATTGATGAGGGTCGCGCCCGCGGCCTCGACCGCGCGCGCCTGGGCGACGATGTCGTCCCAGCCGTTGCCTCCCTCGACCAGGTCCAGCATCGACAGCCGGTAGACGAGGATGAAGTCGGGTCCGCAGGCCTCGCGCACGCGGCGCACGATCTCCACCGCGAAGCGCATGCGGCGGGTCGCGTCGCCGCCCCAGGCGTCGGTGCGCCGGTTGGTGCGCGGCGCAGTGAACTCGTTCAGCAAGTAGCCTTCCGAGCCCATGACCTCGACGCCGTCGTAGCCCGCGTCGCGCGCCCGTGCCGCGGCGGTCGCGAAGGCGCGGATCTGGCGCTCGATCCCGCGGGCGCCCAGCGCGCGCGGGGTGAAGGGATTGATCGGCGCCTTCAGGCGCGACGGCGCGACCGACAACGGGTGATAGGCGTAACGCCCCGCGTGCAGCAGCTGCATGCAGATCTTGCCGTCGTGCGCGTGGACCGCCGAGGTGACCGCACGGTGCCGGCCGACATGCCAGGGCTGGCTCATGCGTCCGGCGAACGGCTTCAGCCAGCCGACGATGTTGGGAGCGAACCCGCCGGTCACGATCAGCCCGACGCCGCCTGCCGCACGCTCCGCGTAGTAGGCGGCGAGCTTCGGGAAGTCGCGAGCATGGTCTTCCAGCCCGGTATGCATCGACCCCATCAGCACCCGGTTGCGCAGGCGGGTGAATCCCAAGTCCAAGGGCGCCAGCAGGCGCGGGTAGGTGCCAGTCATCCTGTTAGCATACCGAGGGGTACGGAGCAGTGCATCGACCGCTGGCTCACGTCCGCATGCGGTGACCGGCGGGAGCCATCAGCGGCTAGAATGCGCGCATTGCCTTTTGCAACGCCGCATCCGTTATGCTAGCGTTAACATGGCTTTCACGGCGCCCGCTGTAGTTTGAACGGGATGGCGTGCGGACACAGCCGTCTCAGTACATTCAAATTTGCGTCACGGTTTCTTTTACTGATCAAGGAGCTGAACATGAACAAGAAACTCCTCTGCGCCGCCCTTCTGGGTGGTCTGGGTCTGGCGCAGGCTGCGTCCGCCCAGGAGTTCGATGACCGT
>JAFLEC010000132.1 GCA_017302095.1 Lysobacterales bacterium
CATTGACCCAGGCCTTCGACCAACGGATGGCTGGGGCGCTGGCGCGCCTGTCGCCGCGCAGCCGGCCGATCGACGACGCGCTGTACGCGCGTGCCTACCGCGAGGTTGGCCTGCCGCGCCTGCGCGCGCGCCAGATCGCGCTGATCGACGATGTCGGCGATGGCCTGGCGGCGGCGTTGCGGATGCCGGGCATCGGCGCGCTGTTGCGGTTGTCGCGCCTGCCTGCGAGGGCGGCCGGCCTTGGCGAGCTGCAAGGGTTCCTCGAGCGCGGCTTCGAGGCGTTCGCGGGCCTGGGGGATGCCTCGGCCTTCCTCGCGGACATACGCCACAGCGAGACCGAGGTGATGCGGCGCCTGTTCGCGGGGGACGCAGCCCCTTTCGCGCCGGTGGCGCGCGGGCGAACGGGCTAGCGCGCGCCGAACAGGAGCAGGCCCGAGAGCGCGGCCCCCAGGAGGAGCGCCGCCACCAGCAGCCAGGGCACGCGCGGCGCCCATCCTCGGGTCGGCACCGGCGGCGCATCGACATCCTCCGGATACCGTTGCGGCGCATTGCCTGCGAGGCTGCCGGGCAGTGCCGGAGGACCCTCCAGCACGAAGCGATGCTGCACGCCGAAAGCGAGCTGGTCGCCCGCGCGCAGCAAGGCCTCGCGGACGGCCTGTCCGTTGAGCAGGACCGTGCCGCCTTGCGCGTGCAACATCACGCGGTCGCCGATGGCCTCGACGGTGGCGTGCACCTCCGCGATGCCAGGTCCTTCGATGCGGATGTCGGCGCTGCGCGAGTGCCCGATCGTGCGCGGCGACTCGAGGCTGGTCGCGCGCCCGTGGTGGATGCCGCCCACGCCGCGCAGGGTGTGCCGCAGGTTGGACACCGGGTCGCGCGGGGCGCCGGAACGCGAGGCCGGCGAGCGCTCGACATTGGTCGCGATCAGCACGAGTTCGCTGCCGTCCACGTGGATGCTGTCGCCAGCCCGCAGCAGGGCGACGTGGTGGACCGGCCGGCCGTTGACATGCACGCCCCGGAGGCTGTCCGCGACCGTCATCCAGATGCCGCGGCGGTCGTTGCAGACCTGCAGCAGCCAGGGCGCATCGGCGGCAACCGGGCCGAGGCCGGTGGGAAGGCGGCCCAGCGCATGGACGCCGGCGTCCAGCACCAGATCGGGTTGGTCGCCATCGCAGAAGCGCATGCGCAGGTCTTTCATCGGCGGGAATCTAGCATGTGGCGCAAGTGCGTCCGTCTGGTCGCCGGCGCGGCCTGCGGGCACAATGCCCGGCAGTCCCGCCAGCAGGCCCGTCCATGTCCCGCATCGATATCCGCCACCCGCATTCGCTCAGCAAGGCCAAGGCGCGCAAGGCGATCGAGGACGTCGCCAAGAAGCTCGCCGAGAAGTTCGACATGGACTACGGATGGGAGGGCGACACCCTGAATTTCTCGCGTTCGGGCGTGGACGGCCACATCGCGCTGGGCCCGGACGACCTGCACGTGCACGCCAAGCTCGGGTTCCTGACCGCGATGTTCAAGGAGCCGATCGAAGGCGAGATCAAGCGGGTGCTGAAGGAAAAGTTCTGAGCCGACCGGCTCAGGCGCGCACGCCGCCCGCACGCTTGCGCCACGCCTTCCAGGCGCGCCAACCCAGCAGCATGGCGACCAGCCCGGCATACAGCGCGGGTTCGCGGATGTCGGACTTCACCAGCCACCAGAAGTGCAGGACCGCGAGGATGCCGATCGCGTAGACCAGCTTGTGCAGCCGGCTCCAGTTGCGGCCCAGGCGCCGGATCCAGCCGGTGGTGGAGGTGACCGCGAGCGGTACCAGCAGCAGCCAGGCCAGGAACCCGACGGTGATGTACGGCCGCTTGGCGATGTCCTCGAACAGCTGGGTCCAGTAGCCGCGGAGGTCGAGGCCCACGTAGGCCGCCAGGTGCAGGGTCGCGTAGGCGAACGCATACAACCCGAGCATCCGCCGGAAGCGCACCAGCACAGCCCATCCGGTCAGCTGCCGCAGCGGTGTGATGGCCAGCGCCAGCACCAGGAAACGCAATGCCCACAACCCCAGCCGATGTTCGATCTGGGCGACGGGATCGGCGCCCAGGGCATTGCCGCCGCTGCTGGCCACCTGCCACATCTGCCAGAGCAGGATCGCCAGCGGCGTCAGCGCCGCGAGGTGGACGACAACCTTGGCGAAGAGCAGCTTGCGCGGTGTCATGGCATGCACGCCGGGGTGGCAAGCCCAAGCGCGACACGCCGTGAATACGTCCATGTAGGCTTCTCGGCGACATCCATGTCGCCGAGAGTCGCGCACGGGCTCGCGACCCCAGCGTGCCCCAAGCGTTCCGGTGGCGCCCCATGAACCGTCAGAACCATTTCTTCAGGTCCATGCCGGCATACAGCGATGCCACCTGCGCGGCGTAGCCGTTGAACGGCAGGGTGGGGATGCGCTCGGCGAACAGCTTGCTCGCGCTGCCGGCGATCCGGCGCTCGGTCTTCTGGCTCCAGCGCGGATGGTCCACCGCCGGGTTCACGTTCGAATAGAACCCGTACTCGGATGGCTGCGCCATGTTCCAGGCGGTCTTCGGCATGTTCTCCACGAAGGTGATCGCCACGATCGACTTGATCCCCTTGAAGCCGTACTTCCACGGCACGACCAGGCGCAGCGGCGCACCGTTCTGCTGCGGCAGCGCCTTGCCGTACAGGCCGGTGGCCAGCAGCGTCAGCGGATGCATGGCCTCGTCGATGCGCAGGCCTTCGCGATAAGGCCAGTCCAGCACGGGCGCGCGCACGCCCGGCATCTGCCGCGGGTCGGCCAGCGAGGTGAATGCGACGTACTTCGCCTTCGCGGTCGGTTGGAAGCGCTTGAGGACGTCGCCCAGCGGCACGCCCAGCCAGGGGATGACCATCGACCAGCCTTCCACGCAGCGCATCCGGTAGATCCGTTCCTGCGGCGGCAGGCCCTTCAGCAGGTCGTCCAGCGAGAACGTGCCTGGTTTGGCGCAATGCCCACCCACCGCGACCGTCCACGGGGACGTGCGGAGCGTCTTCGGTGCATTCGCGGGGTCATCCTTGGCGGTCCCGAATTCGTAGAAATTGTTGTAACTGGTGGCGTCCGCCTCGCGGGTCAGTTCCTCGCTGGTGCGGAAGCCGGCGCGTGCCTGTTCCGGGGTGACCACGACGGTGGACGCCGGCGGGGCGGCCTCGCCGCAACCCGACAGTCCCAGCGCCGGCAATGCGCCGAAGGCGGCCAGCAGCCGTCGCCGGTCGCGATAGACCGCTTCGGAGGTGATCTCGCGCTCGGGGACGCGCAGGACGTGGCGGAGGCGCATGGTCGGGACTCCTTGCTGGGCGATGCCTGCTTCGAGGCTACGTACGCCCGCGTGAATGGCGCGGATGCAACTTCGGATACGCCGGTGGGCCGCCGAAGGTTACGCCGGCAACCGCCGCGCCAACCGTGTTGCGCTGCGGCATACTGCGGCCAGCCCCCTCCGGATCCACGCCATGACGCGCGCCTACAACTTCAGTCCCGGTCCTGCTGCCTTGCCCGAGGCCGTGCTGCTGCAGGCGCAGGCGGAGATGCTGGAATTCGGGGAGGCCGGCGCGTCGATCGTCGAACTGAGCCACCGCGGCCCCGAGTTCCTCGCGGTGGCGCGCCAGACCGAAGCCGACCTGCGCACCTTGCTGGCGATCCCGGACGACTACGCGGTGGTGTTCACCGCGGGCGGCGCCACCACCATCCAGGCCCTGCTGCCGCTGAACTTCGCCGCACCCGGGCAGCCGGTGGACTACGTGCTCACCGGGCACTGGGGCAAGACCGCGCACAAGCAGGCGCAGCCGGTTGCCGACGCACGGATCATCGCCAGCAGCGAGGCCGGCGGCTTCCGCGACCTCCCACCGCGCGACGCCTGGCAGTCCACGCCCGGCGCCGCCTACGTCCACGTGACCGCCAACGAGACCATCCACGGCGTCGAATTCCGCGACATCCCCGACGCCGGCGACGTCCCGCTGGTCGCCGATTTCAGCAGCTCGATCGCCTCCGAACCGCTCGATGTGTCGCGCTTCGGTGCGATCTACGCCGGCGCTCAGAAGAACCTCGGGCCGGTCGGCATCGCGGTGCTGGTCGTGCGCCGCGACCTGCTGGCGCGCAGCGGGCAGCCGCGGGCCCCGATCTTCGACTACCGCGCCCAACTCGAAGCGGAGTCGATGCTCAACACGCCGCCGAGCTGGAACTGGTACATGCTCGGCCTGACCGTGAAATGGATGCTGGGCCAGGGCGGGGTGGCCGCGTTCGCCGAACGCAACGCGCGCAAGGCGGCGCTGTTGTACGCGGCGATCGACGATTCCGGGGGCTTCTATCGCAACGACGTCGCCCCCGCCGCGCGCTCGCGGATGAACGTGCCGTTCTTCCTGCACGACGAGGCCCTCGAGGATGCCTTCCTCGCCGACGCGCGCGCGGCCGGGCTCATTTCGCTGAAGGGGCACCGCGTGCTGGGCGGCATGCGGGCGTCGATCTACAACGCGATGCCGGAGGCCGGTGTGCAGGCGCTGGCCGATTTCATGAAGGAGTTCCAGCAGCGCCATGGCTAGGAAACCCACCACCCGGACCCCGGCAGAGGCCGCGAAGGTCGCGAAAGTCGCGAAAGCCGCCGAGGTCCAGCACGCCGCGATCGACCCCAAGCCAGACCTCGCGCAGGTGCGCGTGCAGATCGACGGGATCGACCAGCGCATCCAGGAATTGATCGCCGAGCGCGCGCGCTGGGCCCACCAGGTCGGCAAGGCGAAGGGCAAGCTCGCCGCTGCGGTGGACTACTACCGCCCCGAGCGCGAGGCGCAGGTGCTGCGGCGGGTAGTGGACCGCAACGACGGGCCGCTCTCCGACGAGGTGTTGGTGCGGGTGTTCCGCGAGGTGATGTCGGCCTGCCTGGCCCAGCAGGAGCCGCTGAAGATCGGCTACCTCGGACCCGAGGGGACCTTCAGCCAGCAGGCGGTGCACAAGCATTTCGGGCATTCCGCGCATGGCCTGCCGATGGCCAGCATCGAGGAAGTGTTCCAGGAAGTGTCGGCCGGCAATGCCGATTTCGGCGTGGTGCCGGTGGAGAACTCGGGGCAGGGCACCATCCAGGTCACCCTCGACCTGTTCCTGACCTCGCCGCTGAAGATCTGCGGCGAAGTCGAGTTGCGGGTGCACCAGCACCTGTTGTCGCGCAGCGGCCGGATCGAGGACGTCGAGCGCATCTATGCCCACCCGCAGGCCTTCGCGCAGACCGCCGGCTGGTTGCGCACCAACCTGCCGAAGGCGGAGAAGGTGCCGGTCTCGAGCAACGCCGAGGGCGCGCGGCGGGCGCGCAATGCCGACGATGCCGCGGCGATCGCGGGCGAGTCGGCCGGCCTGGTCTATGGCCTGAAGCGGGTCGCCGGGCCGATCGAGGACCGCAGCGACAACACCACGCGCTTCCTGGTGCTGGGCCGCGAATCGTTCCCGCCCTCCGGCCACGACCGCACGTCCTTGCTGGTGTTCATCCGCGACCGTCCCGGTGCGCTGTACGGCGTGCTGGAGCCGCTGGCGCGGCGCGGCATCAGCATGAACCGGATCGAATCGCGGCCGGCGCATGGCCATCTCTGGCAGTACGCCTTCTTCATCGACGTCGCCGGGCATCGCGACGAGGCGCCGCTGAAGGACGCGCTGGACGAGATCGCCAGGCAGGGCGACGAGGTGCGGGTGCTGGGGTCGTATCCGGTGGCGATCCTGTGAACCTGCTGCCCAAGCTGCTGCGCTCGCGAACTCGCGCGCCGGCGGTGCTCGGAATCCTCATGTATCCACTCATACACTCCGGTTCCTGCGCTCCGGCGTCACGCGATTTCGCGTCGCTCGCGACGCTTGGAACATCAGGTTTCTGCACTCATGGTTGACTTCGAGGCCCTTGCGCGTCCCGGCATCCGCAGCCTGCGCGCCTACGATCCCGGCCACGACCTGGTCGCGCTGCGGCGGCGCTTCGCCGAGGCGCAACTCGTGGAGCTCGGTTCCAACGAGAACCCCTACGGCGCCAGCCCGCGCGCGCGCGCGGCGATCGAAGCCGCGCTGGACGGCATCCACATCTACCCCGACCCGCTCGGCGGCGACCTCAAGCGGGCGCTGGCCGCGCACCATGGCGTCGAGCCGGCGCGCTTGCTGCTGGGCAACGGATCGCACGAATTGCTGATGCAGTTCGCGCAGGTGTTCGCCGGACCCGGCGACGAGGTGGTGGCGTCGAAGTTCGGCTTCGCGGTGTACGCGCTGGCGGCGCAGGCCGCGGGGGCGAGCCTGCAGGTCGCCGCCGCGCTGCC
>JAFLEC010000133.1 GCA_017302095.1 Lysobacterales bacterium
GGTCTGCGTCGCCGCGGTGATCCTCGATCCCGCCCGCCCGATCGCAGGCCTCGGCGATTCCAAGCAACTCAGCGAGCGCCGCCGCGAGGCGCTGTATCCGCAGATCATGGAATGCGCGCTGGCCTGGCGCATCGAGTTCGTGGAAGCGGCGGAGATCGACGCACGCAACATCCTGCAGGCGACGATGGCCGGCATGCGCCGCGCGATCGCCGCGCTGTCGCCCGCCGCCGTGCACGCCCTGGTGGACGGCAACCGCATCCCCGACGGCCTGTCCTGCCCGGCCACCGCGATCATCGACGGCGATGCGCTGGAGCCGGCGATCATGGCTGCCTCGATCCTCGCCAAGGTCGCGCGCGACGCACGCATGCGCGCCCTGCACCTGCAGTATCCCGCGTACGGCTTCGACCGCCACAAGGGCTATCCCAGCCCCCTGCACCGCGAGGCCCTGCGCCTGCATGGGCCGTGCCCGGAGCACCGCCGCAGCTTCGCGCCGGTGCGCGACGCGCTGGCCGCAGCGGGCCTGTCCGCCTGAGCCCGGCGCATCGCCTGTCAAGCCTTGCCCGGGGGGCAGGGGCGGCCTACCCTGCGGCCTGACCCTGCGGACCGCCGATGACCGCCCGCTACGCCCACCTGCACCTGCACAGCGAGTACTCGCTGGTCGATTCGACGATCCGCATCCCGGAACTCGTGTCGGCCTGCGCGTCGCGTGGCCTGCCGGCAGTGGCGATCACCGACCAGAACAACCTGTTCGCGCTGGTGAAGTTCTACAAGGAAGCGGAAAAGGCCGGCATCAAGCCGATCGCCGGAGCCGACCTGCTGCTCGCCGAGGGCACCGCCGCCCCCAGCCGGCTCACCCTGCTCTGCCGCGACCAGGCCGGCTACCTGAACCTGTCGCAGCTGCTGACCCGCGCGTGGATGGAAGGGCACCGGATCGATGGCGTGGTCGCGCGCCCCGCGTGGCTGGAGGCGAACGCCGGCCTGTTCGCGCTGGCCGGACCGCAGTCCGAAATCGGGCAACTGTTCGCCGGCGGCCGCCACGACCTCGCGGAGGCGGCGCTGGCCGACCTGCAGCGCCTGTTCGGCGAGCGCCTGCACCTGGAACTCGTGCGCACCGGGCGCGCCGGCGAGGACGCCTTCAACGCGTTCGCCCTGGACGTGGCCGCGCGCCGCGGCATCCCGGTGGTCGCCAGCAACGACGTCCGCTTCCTCGATGCCGACGGCTTCGACGCCCACGAGGCCCGCGTGTGCATCGCCAGCGGCCGCGTGCTCGACGACGCGCGGCGCCCACGCGACTACAGCGCCGAGCAATTCCTGAAGCCCGCGGACGCGATGGCGGCGCTGTTCGCCGACGTGCCCGACGCGCTCGACAACACCATCGCGCTGGCCACCCGCTGCAACCTCGAGTTGCGGCTGGGCACCTACTACCTGCCGGCGTTCCCGGTGCCGGCCGACGAGACCCTGGACAGCTGGATCCGCAGCCAGTCGCGCGCGGGCCTGGCGAAGCGGCTGGACCACACCGGTTCGAAGCCGGCCCCGCTGGCGCCGGGCAAGGCGCGCGCGGATTACGACGCACGGCTGGAGACCGAGCTCGACGTCATCGTCAAGATGGGCTTCCCGGGCTACTTCCTGATCGTCGCCGACTTCATCAACTGGGCAAAGCAGCACGGCATCCCGGTCGGCCCCGGCCGCGGCTCCGGCGCCGGCTCGCTGGTCGCGTGGGCGCTGGGCATCACCGACCTCGACCCGCTGCCCTATGACCTGCTGTTCGAGCGCTTCCTCAACCCGGAACGCGTGTCGATGCCGGACTTCGACATCGACTTCTGCATGGACCGGCGCGACGAGGTGATCGACTACGTCGCGCGCAAGTACGGCCGCGACCGGGTCAGCCAGATCATCACCTACGGCACGATGGCCGCGAAGGCGGTGCTGCGCGACACCGGCCGCGTGCTCGGGCTGTCCTACGGCTTCGTCAACGACCTCGCCAAGCTGATCCCCCTGCAGCCCGCCGACCCGCTGTCGCTGGACGACGTGATCGGCCGCAGCAAGCGGTCGCAGCAGAAGGAGGGCTACCTGATCGCGGAGATCAAGGAGCGCTACGAGGCCGAGGACGAGGTCCGCGATCTGGTCGACCTCGCGCTGCAGCTGGAGGACCTGACCCGAAACGCCGGCAAGCACGCGGGCGGCGTGGTGATCGCGCCCAGCCCGCTGCAGGAATTCTGCCCGCTGTTCGCGGAACACGACGGCCATGGCCGCGGCCGCAACCCGGTCACCCAGTTCGACAAGGACGACGTCGAATCGATCGGCCTGGTGAAGTTCGACTTCCTCGGCCTGCGCACGCTGACGATCATCGACTGGGCGGTGAAGGCGATCAACGTGCGGCGTGCCACCGCCGGCGAGGCGCCGCTCGACATCGCCACGCTGGAACTCACCGACAAGGCCAGCTACGAGTTGTTCGCGCGCGGCGACACCGTCGCGGTGTTCCAGTTCGAGTCGCGCGGCATGCGCGAACTGCTCAAGCGCGCCAGGCCCGACACCTTCGAGGACATCATCGCGCTGGCGGCGCTGTTCCGGCCCGGCCCGCTGGGCAGCGGGATGGACCGCGAATGGGTGGACCGCAAGCACGGCGTCGCCGAGGTCACCTACCCGCACCCGGCGCTGGAGCCGGTGCTGGCGCCGACCTACGGCGTCATCGTGTACCAGGAACAGGTGATGCAGATCGCCCAGGTCCTGGCCGGCTATTCGCTCGGCGGCGCCGACCTGCTGCGCCGCGCGATGGGCAAGAAGAAGGCCGAGGAGATGGCGAAGGAGCGCGCCAAGTTCGAGGCCGGCGCGGCGGAGCGCGGCGTCGACCCGCGCACCGCGACCCAGATCTTCGACCTGATGGAGAAGTTCGCCGAGTACGGCTTCAACAAGTCGCACTCGGCGGCCTATGCGCTGGTCGCCTACCAGACCGCCTGGCTGAAGGTGCATTACCCCGCCGAGTTCATGGCCGCGGTGCTGTCCTCGGACATGGACAACACCGACAAGGTGGTCGGCTTCCTCGACGAGGCGCGCACGATCGGGCTGGCGGTGCTGCCGCCGGACGTGAATGCCTCGGCCTACATGTTCGAGGCCACCGACCCGCGCACGATCCGCTACGGCCTGGGCGCGGTGAAGGGCGTCGGCCGCGGCGTCTGCGAGGCGATCGTCGCCGCGCGGGGCGACGGCGGCGCGTTCGCCGACCTGCTCGATTTCTGCAAGCGGGTCGAAGCCGGCGGCCTCAACCGGCGCACGCTGGAGGCGCTGGTGCATGCCGGCGCGATGGACGCGCTGGCGCCGAACCGTGCCTCGCTGATGCTGCAGCTGCCGGAGGCGCTGAAGGCGACCGAGCAGATCGCCCGCAACCGCGATGCCGGCATGGTCGACATGTTCGGCTCCGCGCTTGCACTGGGCGGCGGCGCCGCCGACATCCACGTGGTCCTGCCCACCTGCGACGAATGGCCGCTGGCGCAGAAGCTGCAGGGCGAGCGCGAGACGCTGGGCCACTACCTCAGCGGCCATCCGATGGACCCCTACCGCGCCGAGCTGCGGCAACTGGTCGGGCACGACCTGTCCTCGCTCGACGTGCTGTGGGAATCGCGGCCCGCGGAGGCGCGCAAGGGCTGGCGCCCGCAGATGCCGGCGGTGGTCGCTGGCCAGGTGGTGGGCATGCGCAAGCGCGGCGACAGCCAGGCCTTCGTGCAGCTGGAGGACGGGCGCGGCCGCATCGAATGCGCGTTCTTCGGCGAGGAATGGCAGGCCTACGCCGCCCTGCTGACCCGCGACCGCATCCTGGTGGTCGAGGGCGACCTGCGCGAGGACGAATTCAGCGGCGGCTTCGCGCTGCGTGCGCGTCGCGCCTGGGATTACTTGCAACTCAGCAGTGGGCAGGCGCAACGCCTGTCGTTGCGGCTGGACCTGCGCGCCCCCGGTGCGCTGGAGCAGTTCGAGCGCGTCCTGCGCGCGCATCCGGGCAGCACCCCGGTGCTGATCGAGGCGACCACCGAAACCGGGATCGGCCGGCTCGCGATCAACGGCGGTCGCGGCCTGCGGATGGACGCCGGCCTGCCCGACCTGCTGCGCAGCCTGCCGGGGGTCGCCTCGGTCAGCGTGCAGATGGCCAAGCCCTGGGCGTCGTGACGCCCCACCTACGGCTCGGTACGGCGGCCCCGGCGGGGTAAACTGCGGCCGATGAACCCGAACTACCTCGATTTCGAGCAGCCCATCGCCGACCTGGAAGCCAAGATCCAGGACCTGCGTCAGGCCAGCAACGGGCCGGCGGTCAACATCGACGCCGAAGTCCACGCGTTGCAGGAGAAGCTGCGCAAGCGCACCGCGACCATCTTCCGCGACCTCACCCCGTGGCAGGTCTCGCAGCTGGCCCGGCATCCCGCGCGCCCGTACACGCTGGATTACCTGCGGGTGATCTGCGACGAGTTCCAGGAACTCGCCGGCGACCGCGCCTTCGCGGACGACAACGCGATCGTCGGCGGCCTCGCTCGCATCGACGGCCGTAGCGTCATGGTCATCGGCCACGAGAAGGGCCGCGACACCAAGGCGAAGGTCAAGCGCAACTTCGGCATGCCCAAGCCCGAGGGCTACCGCAAGGCGCTGCGCCTGATGAAGCTGGCCGAACGCTTCGGCCTGCCGATCCTCACCTTCATCGACACTGCCGGCGCTTGGCCGGGCATCGATGCCGAGGAACGCGGGCAATCGGAAGCCATCGCCCGCAACCTGCTGGAAATGGCCGAGCTGCGCGTGCCCATCGTCTGCACGGTGATCGGCGAAGGCGGCTCCGGCGGCGCGCTGGCGATCGGCGTCGGCGACCGCACCCTGATGCTCGAATACAGCACCTACTCGGTGATCACGCCAGAAGGCTGCGCCTCGATCCTGTGGCGCGACGCCGGCAAGGCGAAGGACGCCGCCGAGCAGATGGGCATCACCGCCAAGCGTTTGCTGGGCCTCGGGCTGATCGACAAGATCGTGCGCGAGCCGACCGGTGGCGCCCACCGCAACCCGGTGCAGATGGCCAGGCGCCTGAAGGCGGTGCTGCTGAACGAGCTCGATGCGCTGGAAGGCGTGCCGGTCGCGACCCTGCTCGACAACCGCTACCGCCGCCTGCGCGGCTATGGCGCGTACGACGCGAGCAGCCACGCTTGAGCCCCATCCTGTTGCTCGGTGCCGTGCTGCAGATCATCTGCGCGGTGCATGCGATCCGCACCGGGCGACCGATGTACTGGCTGTTCCTGCTGCTGATCGGCTCGTACATCGCGGTGGTCATCTACGTCGTCGCCGAAGTGCTCCCGGACATGCGCAACAGCGCCGGCGCACGGCGCATCGTCCGCAACGCCCGGGACACCCTCGATCCGGAACGCCGCTCGCGCGATGCCAGCGCGCGGCTGGAGTTGGCCGATACCGCCGACAACCGACGCCGACTCGCCGAAGAGCGCTTGGAGCGCGGCGATTTCGCGGCGGCGGAAGCGCAGTACAAGGGTGCGCTGCAAGGCCTCTACCGGACCGACCCGCACCTCATGCTCGGCTTGGCCCGCGCGCAGTTTGGGCAAGGCCATGCACGCGAGGCTCGCGACACCCTCGACGCACTGATCGCGGCCAACCCGGACTTCCGCTCCAGCGAGGGCCACCTGCTCTACGCGCGCGCGCTGGAGGCAATGGGCGATATCCCCGCGGCGCTCCACGAATACGAAGCGCTCGCACCGGAATATCCCGGGGAAGAAGGGCGGGCCCGCCATGCCCAGTTGCTGCAGCGCGACGGCCAGTACGACAAGGCGCAGGAGATTTTCGCCGACATCCTGCGCCGTAGCCGCCTTGCGCCGGCCTACTACCAGCGCGACCAACGCGAATGGATCGACCTGGCCAAGCGCGAATCGCGCGGCTGACGCTGCCCCCGCTTCCGCAGGCAGCCGCGCCACTGGTGGTCGGCTACAGCGGCGGTCTGGATTCCACCGTCCTGCTGCACCTGCTCGCCGCCGATCCGCAAGCGCGGCACGCGGGGCTGCGTGCACTCCACGTGCACCACGGGCTGCACGCGGACGCAGACGCTTGGGTCGCGCACTGCGCAGCGTGCTGCGCCGGGCTCGGCGTGCCGCTCGAGATCGTGCACGTGGCCGTCGACCGCTCGTCGGGGCTCGGCCTCGAAGGCGCGGCCCGCGAAGCACGGCACGCGGCGTTCGCGGCCAACCTGCGCGCGGGCGAGGTCCTCGCCCTCGGCCATCATCGCGACGACCAGG
>JAFLEC010000134.1 GCA_017302095.1 Lysobacterales bacterium
CACCCTCGCCGCGATCCGTCGCGCCCCCGACCTGCTCGACGTGCCGAGCCTATTGGGACTGCCGACCGCGCGCCGCGCCCGCGTCCTGCGCCGCTGGATCGCCGGACTCGGGTTGCCGCCGCTGCCGGCCCAAGGCGTCGCCCGCATCGAATACGACCTGCTCGTTGCCCGCGGCGACAGCGCTGCCCGCTTCGACTGGCATGGCGCCCGCATCCAGCGTTGGCGCGACGTGCTGCATGCCGGTCCGCTGCGCGATCCGTTGCCGCCCGAATGGCGGGTGGCCTGGGACGGACGGACGCCGTTGGCACTGCCGACCGGCGACACCCTCGCCCTGCTCGGCGCGAGTGGCTTCGATGCCGCGATCGTGGTGCATGCGCGCCGCGGCGGCGAACGCCTGCGCCTGCCGGGGCGCACCCATGCGCATGCGCTCAAGCACCTGCTGCAGGACGCCGGGATCCCGCCCTGGCAGCGCGCGCGCATGCCGCTGCTGTCGGCCGCGGACGGCACCCTGCTCGCCGCCGGCGACCGGCTGCACGCAGACACGTTCGCAGCGTGGCTGGAGGCAAGCGGCGCGCGGCTGCAGTGGACGGGCGTGGCGTAAACTGGCGGCATGGCCCGCAAACCCGCCGCAACGCCCGACGCTTCGCCCGTCGCCGACTTCGAGCAATCGATGCAGGCCCTCGAGGACCTGGTCGCCCGCATGGAAACCGGCGAACTCAGCCTGGAGGAGTCGCTGGCCGCCTACGAGCGCGGCGTCGGCCTCTACCGCCACTGCCAGGCCGCGCTGGAGCAGGCCGAATTGCGCGTGCGCCTGCTGAGCGACCCGACCCAGCCCGAGCTCGGCCGCCCCCTCGACGCCACCGACGATGCCTGAGCCGCGTTTCGCGGCCTGGCGCGCGCGGGTCGAGGCCACCCTGGATCGCTGGCTGTCCGACCCGGCCACATCGCCGACGCGCCTGCATGCGGCCATGCGCCATGGCGTGCTCAATGGCGGCAAGCGCATGCGCCCGTTGCTTGCGTACGCGACCGGCAACGCACTCGGCGCCGAGGACCACGCGCTCGATGCCGCCGCGGCGGCAGTCGAACTGGTCCACTGCTATTCGCTGGTCCACGACGACCTGCCGGCGATGGACGACGACAGCCTGCGCCGGGGCCGTCCCACCGTGCACGTCGCCTTCGACGAGGCCACCGCGATCCTCGCCGGCGATGCGCTGCAGGCGCTGGCCTTCGACTGCCTCGCGCGGGCGCCGCTGGACGCCGAACGCCGCGTCGCAATGCTGGCGGAACTCGCGCGCGCGGCCGGCGTCGCCGGCATGTGCGGTGGGCAGGCGCTGGACATCGCGGCGACCGGTGCAGCCGACGGCATCGACCTCGCCGGACTGGAACGCCTGCATGCGCTCAAGACCGGCGCGCTGCTGCGCTGCGCAGTTCGGCTCGGCGCCATCGCCGGGCATGCGACGCCCACGCAGGCGTCGCTGCTGGATCGATATGCGGAGGCGTTGGGGCTCGCGTTCCAGGTGCGCGACGACCTGCTCGACGTCGAGGGCGATGCCGCCACCCTCGGCAAGACCGCCGGCAAGGACGTCGCCCAGGCCAAGGCGACGTTCCCGGCGCTGGTCGGCATCGAGGCCAGCCGCACGCGCCTCGACGACCTCGCCGCGACCATGCGCGACGCGCTCGCCGGCCTCGACATCGACACCACCGCGCTGGCCGCGCTCGCCCGCCAGGTGGTCGAGCGCGACCGCTGAGGCAGGCCTCAGCCGAACAGGCGCAGGGTTAGCGGATAGCGGTACGACTGGCCGTCGTAGGCCTTGAACGCCGCAATCAAGCTGCACACGAGCCACGTCACCGCGATCGCGGCATAGGCCAGCACCAACAGCAAGCCGGCGGGCGCGGTCACCAGCAGGCCAAGGCCGAGGGTCAGCACGGTCGCACCGACCAGCACCACGCCAATGGCGACGGCGGCGATCGCGTACAGCAGCATGCTGAGGTTGAAATTGAGGGCTTCCTTCGCGTGGTCGGCCGCGAACGCGCTGCGATCGCGCACCAGCATCCACACCGCGAACGCGGCCAGCGCCCCGGCGATGCCGGCGCTCCAACTCGTGGCCAACGCCGCCAGCAGCGCACCCACGTGCGCGCCGGCCGCCCACAGGCGGTCGCTCTGGCTCGGGGAGAGGGTCTGAACGGTCGTGGCTTCCATCGTCGGCTCCGGCCGGAACCATTCCGGCGTTGCATTCAGGATGGGGACGACCGCTCGCCACGCAAGGCACGCGCCGACGAAGGGGCCGGCGAGGCGACGAAGGCGACCGGCGGGCGACGAACGCCCGCCGGCAGCCGGCTTACTTGATCAGGCGGACGGTGAACGGATAGCGGTAGGCGATGCCGTCGTTGGCCTTGATCGCGGCCATGATGATCAGCACCAGCGCTGCGATGCCCACGATCAGCATGATCGGCAGCGTGACGATGAACCCGATGCCCAGGGTGACCAGGCTCAGGACCAGCAGGGCCAGGAAGACCGCCGACACCGTGATGTTGAAGTTCAACGCTTCCTTCGCTTGGTCGGCGACGAAGGGCATGGTGTCCTTCTTCATCAGCCAGATCACCAGCGGCCCCAGGAAAAACCCCCAACCGCCGATCGCGGAGGTGAGCAGGCCACCGGCCAGGGCTGACAGGTGGGCGAACATCGCCCATTGCCGCTCTTCCTGCGGCGGGCCGCCGGGACTGGGCGGCGGTGGTGGGACGGACACGGGATCAGGTGCGTTCGGACTCATGGAAGGTTCCCCGGGGACCGCGGCGGCTGCCGCTTGCCCGAGGATAACGCCAAGCGTCGCGGCCCGAGGCCACCCAACCAGCTCAACCGGCGCCGGCGACGGTCATCCGTCCCACCAGGATCGCGCCGGTGCGGATGTGCGAGCGCGGATCGATGTCGTCGCCGACCGCCTCGATCGCCGCGAACATCGCCTTCAGGTTGCCGGCGATGGTGATGCCGTCGACCGGATAGGCGAGCTTGCCGCCCTCCACCCAGAACCCGGCCGCGCCGCGCGAGTAGTCGCCGGTGATCTGGTTCACGCCCTGCCCCATCAGCTCGGTGACCAGCAGCCCGCGTTGCATGCCGGCGACCAGCGCATCGAGGCCGCCCGCATTCGCGCGCACCTGCAGGTTGTGCACGCCGCCGGCATTGGCGGTGCTCTGCAACCCCAGCTTGCGCGCCGAATAGCTGCCGAGCACGTAGCGCTGGACGATGCCGCCGGCGACCAGCGGCGATTCGCGGGTCGCCACGCCTTCGGCGTCGAACGCCGCCGACCGCCAGCCGCGCGGCAGGAACGGCAGCTCGTCGATCGCGAACCAATCCGGGAACACCCGCGTGCCGGCGCTGTCGAGCAGGAAGCTGGCCTTGCGATACAAGGCGCCGCCACTCACCGCGCCGACGAAGCTGCCGACCAGCGAGCGCGCCATCTCGGCATGGAACAGGACCGGCACTTCGCAGGTCGGCAAGTGGCGCGGATTCAGGCGTTCCAGCGTGCGCTGCGCGGCGATGCGGCCGATCGCCTCCGACGCGGCGAGGTCGCCCGGCGCCATCGCCAGGCTGTACCAGCCGTCGCGTTGCATCGCCTCGCCTTCGCCGGCGATCAGCGCGCAGCCGATGCTGTGCGAGGTGCCGCGCTCGCCGCCGAGGAACCCGTGCGAATTGGCGTACACGCTGACGGATGCGTTGCGGTTCACCGAGGCGCCGTCGGAATTGCCGATCCGCGGATCCACGTCGCGCCCCGCCTGCTCGCAGGCAAGCGCCAGGTCGATCGCGCGCTGCGCGTCGATGTCCCACGGATGCCAGCCGTCGAATTCGCGCTGGGTGGTCGCCATCAGCGCGGCATCGGCCAGGCCGGCGGCGGGGTCGGCCTCGGTGTGGCGGGCGATCGCGCAGGCCTGCGCCACGGTCGCTTCGAGGCTCTCCTCGCGCAGGTCGGCGGTGCTGGCACTGCCCTTGCGCTGCCCGAAGTACACCGTCACCGCGATCCCGCGGTCCTGGGTGGCTTCGACCGTCTCCACCTCGCCCATGCGCACGTTCACGGCCAGGCCGGTGTCCTCGTTGCAGGTCACCTCGGCCTGGCTGGCGCCGCTGGCGCGCGCGCGCTCGAGCAGGCGCTCGGCGATCGCCGACAGGCGTTGCAGGCGCTGCGGGCTGTCGTCCTGCGCGTGGGCGGTCTCGGGGAACTGCGATCGGGATGCGGGACTGTTCAATGGCTTATCCTGTGGCGATGCGAGGACGCGACGAAGACACTGGCGAA
Organism: Lysobacterales bacterium; assembly: GCA_017302095.1. Classification (GTDB taxonomy): domain Bacteria; phylum Pseudomonadota; class Gammaproteobacteria; order Xanthomonadales; family Xanthomonadaceae; genus Thermomonas. Next base: position 4,287 of record JAFLEC010000134.1, read on the forward strand.
TTCCTGAGCCCCAGCCGCAGCGCGCAGCGCCGCGCGGCGCTGGACGTGCTGGAACTGGGCGAACAACTGGTCGGGATGACCGCGGCGCAACTCGGCCGCCTGCCGATCCCGGACACGCTGATGCCGCACATCCGCGACACCCAGCGGATCACCTCGCACGGCGCCCGCAAGCGCCAGGTGGCCTTCCTGGCCAAGCAGATGCGCAAGCTGGACGACGACGAACTGGACGCGATCCGCGACGCGATGTCCAAGGATGGCGAGGCCGCGCGCAAGGAGACCGCGGCCATGCACCGCATCGAGGCCCTGCGCGACGCCTTGCTGGGCGACGACGGCGATGCCGCGATGACCGAGCTGCTGGCCGCGCATCCCGCCGCCGACCGCCAGCACCTGCGCCAGCTGGTGCGCAATGCGCACGAGGAACGCAAGCGCAACAAGCCGCCGCGCGCGTTCCGCGAACTGTTCCGTGCGCTCAAGGCGCTGGAAGCGCAAGGCGCCGCCGAAGCGGACGACGCTGCGGGCGAGCCCGCCGACGAGGATGGCGACGAAAGCGGGCACGCCTGATCAGCCCGCGCGGGTGCCGCCGACGGTCAGCTCGGAGATCAGCAGCGACGGCTGGCCGACGCCCACCGGCACCGACTGGCCGTCCTTGCCGCAGGTGCCGACGCCATCGTCCAGGGCCATGTCGTGGCCGACTATCGCCACCTTCTGCATGGTCTCCGGGCCGTTCCCGATCAGGGTCGCGCCCTTCACCGGCGCGGTGACCTTGCCGTCCTCGATCAGGTAAGCCTCGGTCGCGCTGAACACGTACTTGCCGCTGGTGATGTCGACCTGGCCGCCGCCGAAGTTCACCGCGTACAGGCCCTTCTTCACCGAGCGGATCATCTCCTGCGGGTCGTGGCTGCCGGCGCGCATGTAGGTATTGGTCATGCGCGGCATCACCAGGTGCGCGAACGATTCGCGACGGCCGTTGCCGGTCGGCGCGACGCCCATCAGCCGCGCGTTCAGTGCGTCCTGCATGTAACCGACCAGCACGCCGTCCTCGATCAGCGTGGTGCACTGGGTCGGGGTGCCCTCGTCGTCGATGTTGAGCGAGCCGCGCCGCCCCGCCAGGGTGCCGTCGTCGACGATGGTCACGCCCCTGGCCGCGACCTGCTGGCCGATGCGGCCGGCGTAGGTGCTGGTGCCCTTGCGGTTGAAGTCGCCTTCCAGGCCGTGGCCGACCGCCTCGTGCAGCAGCACCCCCGGCCAACCGCTGCCGAGCACCACCGGCATCACCCCGGCCGGTGCGTCCACCGCCTCCAGGTTCACCAGCGCCTGGCGCAAGGCTTCGCGGGCAAACCGCTCCGGCTTGTCGTCGGCGAGCAGTTCGTCGTACGCGTAGCGCCCGCCGAAGCCGGCATAGCCGGATTCCCGCCGGCCGGCCTGCTCCACGATGACCTGCACGTTCATCCGCACCAGCGGTCGCACGTCTCCGGCCAGCACGCCATCGCTGCGCGCCACCAGCACCGTGTCCACGCCGCCGGTCAGCGCCACCATCACCTGTTGCACGCGCGGATCGAGCGCCCGCAGCAGGGCATCGACCCGGCGCAGGACCGCGACCTTGGCCTCGTTCGCCATCGCGTCCACCGGATCCAGCGCGGGATACAGCGCGCGTCCGCTGCGCCGTTGCAGCGCCTGCGGGCCCTGCTGCCTGCCGTCGCGCGCGATCGCCCGCGCCGACTGCGCGGAGGCGATGAGCGCGGCCGCATCGAGGTCGTCGGCATAGGCGAAGCCGGTCTTCTCGCCGGAAATCGCGCGCACGCCAACGCCCTGCTCGATGCTATGCGCGCCGTCCTTGACGATGCCGTCCTCCATGCTCCAGCTCTCGCGCCGCGCGTGCTGGAAATAGAGGTCGCCGAAATCGATGCCGGGACCGAGCAGCGCGCCGAACGCGCGTTCC
>JAFLEC010000135.1 GCA_017302095.1 Lysobacterales bacterium
CCGCCGAGGCACCGGCGGAACCGGCGCCCGCCGGGGATGCCCCCGCGCAGTGATCCCGCCATGGCGGGATGGAACAACGGCGGCCCTCGGGTCGCCGTTTTTCTTGGGGCGCAGCCACCCAGCGGATATCCCGCGACAGCGTCGACGAAGCCAGGCCGCATGGCGTCCGACGCCTTTCGCTGCATCGCAGCAATCCGGCGGCTAGAATGGGCGCCCTCCCCATCCCCGCTGCCCCCGCCCCGCGGGCGCGGCACGCACGTCGGAGCTCCCACCATGGGCCTGGACCTCGTTCCCACCGGCAAGAACCCGCCGGACGAAATCAACGTCATCATCGAAATCCCGAAAGACGCCGAACCGGTCAAGTACGAGGTCGACAAGGCCTCGGGCGCGATCTTCGTGGACCGCATCCTGTCCACCCCGATGCGCTACCCCTGCAACTACGGGTACGTCCCGCACACCGTCTGCGGTGACGGCGACCCGGCCGACGTGCTGGTGATCCTGCCGCTGCCGCTGGTGCCGGGTTCGGTGATCCGCTGCATCCCGGTCGGCGTGCTGAAGATGACCGACGAGGCCGGCGGCGACGAGAAGATCGTCGCGGTGCCGTTGCCCAAGATCTTCGGCGGCTACGCGCACATCCACGACATCGACCAGGTCAGCCCGCACTGGCTGGAGCGCATCGGCCACTTCTTCGAGCACTACAAGGACCTGGAGAAGGGCAAGTGGGTGAAGCTGGATGGCTGGGGCGGCGCCACCGAGGCCAAGGCGATCCTGGTCGAGGCGATGGCGCGCTACGCCGCCACGCCCGACGCCGAGAAACCGCACTTCTGAGGTCGCGCACTGCCGGTGCCCGTGTCAGCGGGCGCCGCGCAGGGTGGCCAGCCCGATCAGGCGCGACACCACCATTGCGAGGTAGCCGACGCCGGTCAGCATCTCCAGCATCACCAGGGCACGCGCCTGCGGGCCGACCGGCAGCACGTCGCCGAGGCCCACGCCGGAGAGCGTGGTGAAGCTCAGGAACAGCAGCTCCAGCCAGCGCCGTGGCCGATCCGGCTCGAATCCCGTGAAGCTGCCGGGATACCAGGCCTGGCAGACGAAATAGGCATAGGCGAAGCCCCAGGCGAGCAGCGTGAACGTCGCCCCGGCGGCGAACAGCTCGTCGTTGCTGACGTGGTGGTCGCGCAGCATGTACACGATCAGGCCGCCCGCGGCGTAGAAGTACAGGCAGGCCTCGAGCAAGGCAGATGCGACCAACAGATCCTGCGCCCCGGTCGCCACCCCGGCGACGGTGAGCAGGATCGCCGGTACCGCCAGCAACCAGGCGATCCAGTTCACCAGCGGACTTCGCCCCACCACCCACAGGGCAAGCGGGACCACCACCAGCGCCACCGCCCCGAACAGCCAGCGACCGGCGAGGCTCTGGTCCATCAACGGGTGCACCAACAGGCTCAGCAGCTGCGCGGCCAGCAGGAAGGCCGAGGGGTGCCGGCGGGCGAGCAGCCTCCAGACGCGCAAGTGATGCGCGGCCTCCATCATGAACCCCGCGGCTGGCGATCAGGAGAGGTCACGTGGACCGTACTGCCGGCTTAAGTACCGCCGATGTCAGCGCGTGGAACCAGAAGGAACCGTTTCGCAGGCGCTTCTGCGACGCAGCTTCCGGCAATTGGTCGATGAAGCGCTGGAGCACGCTCCTATACTCGTCGATGCCCTCTCCCGAATCGCCGAAGCGCGCCCACAGGCCGCGCCATGCGCGGAACAGGCGCACCGACGCTTGGCGCATCCTCTGGATGTCGGACGTCCCGGCCTCGACGAGTTCGGCATTGAGGGTCTGGACGTGGAACTGCAGCTCCCAAGGACTCATGACCTGCGGGATGTTGTAGTGCTCGCACACCAGTGCCGGCCTTGCGTCGGTCGGCACAAGCAACCGCGGCGACCATCCCGCGATCCGCGCATCATGAGGACGACCCTGCTCCACCAGCGACCAGAAGGCTTCGCCCCCGACGGTATCGGCGACCAGGTGGATGCGCTGGAGGCTGGCGTCGTTGTGCACGTTGTGCTCGCGCCAGGTATCGAAGATCCAGCATTCGCCCGCCGCCATGTTGACGGTGGCATCCCCGCATTCGAAGCGCACGGTCGGCTGGGTGACGATGGGCACGTGGATGCGGACCCGCTCCACCCAGTAATACCCCTCGTCGACATGCGCCGTCACCTCGGCCTGCCCCGCCAGTCGCATCAGGCGGCATCGGCCCAGTACCGCGCCGAAGCTCGCCATCACCTGCATCAGGTACGGGCATGCCCGCAACTCGGGAGTGGGTTGCATCTCGCCGACGAACGATTCGTTGCCCGGATCGCCGCCGGCGGCCAGCAGCGGCAGCATCGAATTGCCGGGGAATTTCTGCGGGTGGTCGCGCCAGACGCCCTCCCCGAGCGCCTCGATCTCGGCCGCGAGCAGGCCGGCATCGAAGGAAAGCGGGAGCTGGATGAACGGAACAGGCAGTCTCATGGGCGTGGTGGCGTCGAATGGCCCACCGATTCTAGCGAGCCACCGTCCGCGCCGCGTCGCTCACGACGCGATGCGCCCCGCCAGCACGCGCTCGATGCGGTCGGCAACGCCCGATACCAGCGGCAGCACGCGCTCGATCGCCGCCTGGTTGCGCCGCCACTTGCCGGGCTCCGGCCTGCTAAGGGTATAGCGCGACAGCGGCAACGCCTCGAGCGGCGCATCCCATTCGAGATCGAGCCAGGTGCAGAGCGCGTCCACGACACCGCGCGGCCCGGCAACGAAGGATTCGTGGCGCACCGAACGCCAGGCGTCCTGCGGCAGCGCCTCCAGATCATCGAGCATGACGTGCATCGCACGTCCCCATTGATAGGCCACGATCTCCTCCACCGGCTTTCCCTTGACGCGTTGCCAGCCGGGCACGAGCAGGAGCGACCAAGGCGGCACCCCCCAGCCGGGCAGAACTGGGTAGGTCACGAAGTGACCTGATCGCCATGCCTCGATCATGCTGGAAAGGACCGCGCGCGGATCGCGCCAGAGCACAATGAAGCGGGCGTCGGGGAACACCTCCCGCATGAACGGGATGCGCAAGACGTTTTTCGGCGTTTTCTCCAGCAGACGGATCGAGCCGGCACCGGGCGCAGGCGTGCCGTCACGGTCGCGTAGGCTGGCGGCGAAACGCTGGCGCAGCACCTCGGCAACCTCGGGCGGCGCATCCGAGGCCTCGAGCCGGTTCGACGCGAATCCGCGACCCGCGGGGTGCAGTGACGGAATGCCCTCGATCGCGCGATGGCTCTCGCCACCGATGGTATGAAGCCCGGGCGCACGGGCGAGCGTCTCGAACAACAGCGTCGAACCAGATCGCGGCGCGCTGAGGATGACGACCGGCTTTTCGAACGAGATCGGCACAGCTGTCTCCCGGGCTGGTGAGGGCAGACACCGCCCCGGCATGCGGGCGGCGGGCAGGCTGCATGATCGCCCAAGGTGCGCGCACTCCCAACCCTCACCGATGAAAACGCTACGCCCCCGGCACCAGGCCGGGGGCGTAGCGAGCGTACCAATGGGTCAGCGGATCAGAAGTCGTACTGCACCATAAAGCGCACGGAGCGCGGGGTCTGCCAGCCGGTCGGGACCTTGTAGATCGACGGTTGCAGGTTGCCCGCCGCATCCTCGCCCTGCTCGACCACGGTGACTTCCTTGTCGGCGTTGAGGACGTTGAACACGTCCACCTTGAACTGCAGGCCCTTCGCCCAAGCAGGCTTGTAGGCCACGTTCAGGTCGAGATTCTGCGTCCACGGCAGGCGGCCTGCAGTACCGCGCGGCACCTGGACGCCATCGCAGTAGAAGTAACCGTTCTGGTAGCCAGACGATACGGGGTGGTAACCGAAGCAGTTGATCGGGCGCCCCGACTGGATCAGCGCACTGGCGCCCACGGACCACTCGTCGTTGATCTCGTAGTTGCCGAACATCTTGAGGCTGTGGCGGCGGTCGTTCGGCAGGTAGCCGTAGGCGCCCTCCATCAGTTCCGGATAGTCGAAGTCCTGGGTGACGCTGGTATCGGCCTGGCCGATGTCCGACTTCACGCCGCCCTCGGTGTTGCCGATGCTCTTGGCGTAGGTGTACGAACCCTGCAGGAACCAGCGGTCCCAGTTGCCTTCCCAGAAGATCTCCAGCGCCGTGTACTTGCGCTTGGCCTTCGGTCCCAGCACGTCCGCCGGGATCGTCACCTGCTCCAGCACGCCATCGCCGTTGAAGTCGACGTTGAAGATGCCGTCCTCGCCCGGGTTGTACATGTGGCAGAACGCGAAACCCGGGTTGTAGATCGCCATGTCGCTTGGCTGGGTCTTGTCCGCCGGCTCGATGAAGATGCCGCCGTCGGCAGTGAAGCCCTGCGCCAGGCCCGCGGCGATCAATGGACGGTAGTCGCACGTGTCGTCGATGGCCTGCTTGAGGTCGCGATGGATCGCGCGAACACCCAGCGAGAAGTTGTCGGTCAACTGCTTCTGGAAGCCCAGGATGTACTCGTCCTGGTACATCGGCTTCAGGTTCTGCGACGCGATGCTGGCCGGATCCTTGCCCACGCCGAACTCGTTGTTGAGGTAACGGATCGGGCGGCCGTTTGCCGGGTTGTTGATCAGGGTCAGGCCGGTCGGCGCGCCGGTGACCGGGTCGACGCCGGTGTAGGTGTAGAACTGCTCCGAGAACAGCGAGGCCGAGGCGCCGCGAACGGCGACGGTCGCGGTCAGCGGCAGCGCGTAGCGACCGGCGTTACCGAAGACCTTGAACGTGGAGTCGCCGAACACGTCCCAGCTGAAGCCCAGGCGCGGGGCGAACTGGTTGTCGATCTTGACGTAGGACTGGCCGGCACCGTTCTTGTTGTCGAAGGTATCCCAGCGCAGGCCGAGGTAGGCGACGAAGTTGTCGGTGATGCTCCAGCTGTCCTCGAGGTAGTAGGCGCGCTGGTCGACCGCCACGGTGGCACCGGTCTGGAACACGCGCTTGCGGACGACCGAATTTTCACCGGCGATGCCTGTCGCGCTATAACGGCCGTAACGCCATGTCACACCACCCGAGAAGGACTGACCGGCCACCGACTCGAAGTTGTCGATGTCGACGCCACCGCGGAGCAGGTGGTCGCCCAGCTGCCATTCCAAGTCGATGCGGTACTGGTCGCGGCTGTCCTTCGCATCAGGACGACCCAGCAGGTTAGCAAGCGTGCAGCCGGTACGCGGCGTGATCAAGCCACTGGTAACGGACGGGCGGGCATCCACGATCACCGGGCAGCCGCTGGCAGGCTGACCCACGCCACCGTTGTATTCGTTGCGGATGCCCTCGGCGGTGATGCTGTAGTTCGACCGCGACGACTCGCTGTGGCCGGCCAGCACCGACAGGGTGAAGTTGTCGGTCAGGTAGCCGGTGTACTTGGCGATGTAGGCCTCGCCACCGAACTCGCTGTAATCGGTGCCACGATACGTACCGAAGCGCGGGTTTGACTTCTCGTCCGCATCCGTGAGCGTATCGAAGTAATCTGTCTCAATCTTGCGCTTGTCCGACAGCGCGGTGAATTCGAGGATGTGGTTGTCGCTGATGTTCCAGTCCATCTTCAACAGCCACTTGGGCTGCTTGTTCTGCGCAGAGGTGCTATTGGCTTGGCCCTTGCCCGCGAACGTGTCGTTGTCGAGCTTCGCATACTCGACGAGTCCATACGCGAAGAGTCGATCCTTGACCAACGCACCGCTGGCCCACACGGCCGCGGTCAGGTTGTCGCCACCGGTATTGCGGCTATTGTCAGCCAACAGCACGCCATCGTTGCTGTAGGGACTCGGTAGCGCTTCGGTAAGCGAATCGGGCGACCAGAAGATGCTGCCGCCCGCGTGGAACTCGTTGGTACCGCGCTTGGAGATCTGGTTGATCACGCCACCGGTCGAACGGCCGAATTCCGCACCGTAACCACCCGTCTTCACCTGCTGCTCGGCGATCGCTTCGAACGG
>JAFLEC010000136.1 GCA_017302095.1 Lysobacterales bacterium
GGCGCCGGCCAAGGACAAGGCGGGGCGCGATGCGCGCCCGGGCAAGCAGAAGAAGCCGTCGCGGTAGCCGACGGCGGACGTGAGGTGCCATCGCCGCGCGCGGTGGCGGCCGGGCCGGTGGCCCGGCGGGGGTTGCGGGGCAGGTCCCGCGCAGCCGTGACCATGGACAACCAAGTGCCTGAGGTTTAAAGGAATGAGTAAGGAACTGCTGCTCGTCGTGGATGCCGTCGCCGCCGAAAAGGGCGTGCCGGAATCGGTCATCCTGGAGGCGATCGAGGCCGCGTTGGCGTCCGCCGCGAAGAAGCGCTACGTCGACCAGGACGTGCTGGTGCGCGTGCAGATCGACCCCAAGGACGGCAGCTACGAGACGTTCCGCCGCTGGGAAGTGGTGGCCGACGACGTGGTGATGGAGTCGCCCGACCGCCAGGTGCGCCTGATGGACGCCCTCGACGAGAGCGAGGACGCCGAGGTCGGCGACTACATCGAGGAACAGATCGAGAACCCCGACTTCGGGCGCATCGCCGCGCAGGCCGCCAAGCAGGTGATCGTGCAGCGCGTGCGCGAGGCCGAGCGCGCGCAGGTGGTCGACGCCTGGAAGGACCGCGTCGGCGAACTGGTCACCGGCGTGGTCAAGCGCGTCGAGCGCGGCAGCATCTACGTCGACCTGGGCGGCAACGCCGAGGCGATCATCGCCAAGGACAAGGGCATCCCGCGCGACGTGCTGCGCACTGGCGACCGCGTCCGCGGTTACCTGTTCGACGTGCGTTCCGAACCGCGCGGCCCGCAGCTGTTCATCAGCCGCGCAGCGCCGGAATTCATGATGGAGCTGTTCAAGCTCGAGGTGCCGGAAGTCGGCCAGGGGCTGGTCTCGATCATGGCCTGCGCGCGCGATCCCGGCGACCGCGCCAAGATCGCGGTGCTCGCGCATGACAACCGCACCGATCCGATCGGCGCCTGCATCGGCATGCGCGGTTCGCGCGTGCAGGCGGTGACCAACGAGCTCAACGGCGAGCGCGTCGACATCATCCTGTGGAGCGACAACCCGGCGCAGTACGTGATCAACGCGATGGCGCCGGCGGAAGTGCAGTCGATCATCGTCGACGAGGACAAGCACTCGATGGACCTCGCGGTCGCCGAGGACAAGCTGGCGCAGGCGATCGGCCGCGGCGGCCAGAACGTCCGCCTGGCCAGCCGCCTGACCGGCTGGCAGCTCAACGTGATGACGGCCGACCAGGTGCAGGCGAAGTCGGAGGCCGAGCAGGCCGCGGCACGCCAGCTGTTCATGGACAAGCTGGAAGTCGACGAGGAGATCGCCGGCATCCTGGTGGCGGAGGGCTTCAGCACCGTCGAGGAAGTGGCCTACGTGCCGGTCGGCGAGCTGCTGGCGGTCGAGGGCTTCGACGAGGACATCGTCGAGGAACTGCGGTCGCGCGCGCGCGACGCGCTGCTGAACGACGCGCTGGCGGTCGAGGAAGGCCTCGAGGAACAACAGCCCGCCGACGACCTGCTGGCGCTCGACGGCATGGACGAGGCCACCGCCTACGCCCTGGCCGAGCGCGGCATCCGTACCCGCGAGGAGCTGGCGGAGGCCGCCACCGACGAGATCGACGACATCGAGGGCATCGATGGCGGGCGCGCCGCGGCGCTGATCATGGAAGCGCGGAAGCACTGGTTCGAGTGACCGCCGGCGCGCCGACGCGCGCCAACGCGATAAACTCGCCCACCCATGCCCGGGCTTGCCCCGGGCCAGCAACGGAATCCGAATGTCGCAACAAACCACCATCCGCAAGCTGGCCGAACTGGTGAACACGCCGGTCGAGAAACTGCTGGAGCAACTCGCCGAGGCCGGCATGAGCTTCAGCGGTCCCGACCAGGTCGTGACCAGCATGGAGAAAGTGAAGCTGCTGGGCTTCCTCAAGCGTTCGCACGGCAAGGCCGAGGCGGCCGCCGAGGACGTCGTCGCGCCCAGCAAGATCACCCTCAGCCGCAGCCGCAAGCAGGAAATCACGGTCGGCGGCGGCAAGGCCGGCCGCGGTGCCGCCAGTACCATCGACGTCGTGGTGCGCAAGAAGATCACGCTCAAGCCCGGCCAGGGCGAGCCGCGAGGCGCGCAGGCGGGTGGGGACGACGAGCGCGCCGAGATCCTGCGCAAGCTGGAGGAATCCCGCCAGCGCAACCTCGCCGAGCAGCAGGAACTGGCGGCCAAGGATCGGCAGCGTTTCCAGGAACTCGAGGAGCAGAAGCGCCAGGCCGAGGCCGAGGCGGCGCGCGTCGCCGCGGAAGCCGCCGCCAGCGCCGAGCTCGCGCTCGAGGAAGCCGGCAAGCACAAGGGCCACCACGGCCAGGCGCCGAAGCCGGCCGCCCCGCGCGAAGCCGACAAGGCGGCCGCCCACAAGGGCAAGGCGCATCGCGGCTCCCACGTGATGGTGACCAGCGTCGAGGACGACGACAACACCGCGCGCTTCGCCGGGCAGTTGCACTTGTCCGCTTCCGAGCGGGCCCGCCGCAGCAGCAATGCCCGCGGCAAGGGCGGTCGCCCGCAGCGCCGCGCCCCCGACCAGTCGCGCACCGGCACCGGGTTCAACAAGCCGACCGCGCCGATCGTGCGCGAGGTCTCGATCGGCGAAGCGATCACCGTCGCCGACCTCGCGCAGAAGCTCGCGCTGAAGGGCGGCGACGTGGTCAAGGCGCTGTTCAAGATGGGCGTGATGGCGACCATCACCCAGACCATCGACCATGACACCGCGGTGCTGGTGACCGAGGAGCTTGGCCACAAGGCGGTTGCCGCCGCCAGCGACGACGCGGAGTCGGAACTGCTGGCGCAGGCCGGGCAGGCCCAGGGCGACAAGTCCTCGCGTCCGCCGGTAGTGACCATCATGGGCCATGTCGACCACGGCAAGACCTCGCTGCTCGACTACATCCGCCGGACCAAGGTCGCGTCGGGCGAGGCCGGCGGCATCACCCAGCACATCGGCGCGTACCACGTGGAAACGCCGAAGGGCACGATCAGTTTCCTCGATACCCCGGGCCACGCGGCGTTCACGCATATGCGCCAGCGCGGCGCGAAGCTGACCGACATCGTGGTGCTGGTGGTTGCCGCCGATGATGGCGTGATGCCGCAGACGGTCGAGGCGGTCCAGCATGCGAAGGCGGCGAAGGTGCCGCTGATCGTCGCGATCAACAAGATCGACAAGTCGGACGCCGATCCGTCGCGGGTCAAGAACGACCTGCTGGCGCACGACGTGGTCGCCGAGGACTTCGGCGGCGACACCCAGATGGTCGAGCTTTCGGCCAAGACCGGCCTCGGCGTCGACGACCTGCTGGACGCGATCAACCTGCAGGCGGAGGTCCTTGACCTCCAGGCGGTGCACGAAGGCCGCGCGGCCGGCGTGGTGATCGAGTCCGCGCTGGACAAGGGCCGCGGCCCGGTGGCCACGGTGCTGGTGCAGCAGGGCACGCTGTCCAAGGGCGACTACCTGGTCTGCGGCATCCAGTACGGCCGCGTGCGCGCGCTGTTCGACGAGACCGGATCGCAGGTGGCCGAGGCCGGCCCGTCGATCCCGGTGCAGATCCTCGGCTTGTCCGGCGTGCCGGACGCGGGCGACGACTTCGTGGTGGTCGCCGACGAGCGCCTCGCCAAGGACGTGGCCCAGCAGCGCGACGCCAAGCGTCGCGAACTGCGCCTGGTCGCCTCCGCGGGCAACCGCATGGAGGACATCATGGCGCAGATGGGCGACGGCGCCAGCCAGCAGACCCTGAACCTGGTGGTCAAGGCCGACGTCCATGGCTCGATGCAGGCGCTCCGCGAGGCCCTGACCGGCCTGTCCAACGACCAGATCCGGATCAACGTGATCGGTTCCGGCGTCGGCGGCATCACCGAGTCCGACGCCCAGCTGGCCGCGACCTCGAAGGCCACCGTGATCGGCTTCAACGTGCGTGCCGACGCGTCCGCCCGCAGGGTCATCGAGGGCAACGGCGTCGACCTGCGCTACTTCTCGATCATCTACGACGTCATCGACCAGGTGAAGCAGGTCGCTTCGAACGTGCTGGGCAAGGAAGTGCGCGAGGAGATCATCGGCATCGCCGAGGTCCGCGACGTGTTCCGCAGCTCCAAGTTCGGCGCGGTCGCCGGCTGCATGGTGGTGGAGGGCGTGGTCAAGAAGTCCAAGCCGATCCGCGTGCTGCGCGACAACACCGTGATCTTCGAGGGCGAGCTGGAATCGCTGCGCCGCTTCAAGGAGAACGTGGACGAAGTCCGCGTCAACACCGAGTGCGGCATCGGCGTGAAGGCGTACAACGACGTCCAGCCGGGCGACCAGATCGAGTGCTTCGAGCGCATCGAGGTGCAGCGCACGCTGTAAGGCGTGCGCCCCGCCATGGCGCAGAAGTCCTTCCATCGCACCGACCGGGTCTCGGCGCAGTTGCGCCGGGAACTCGGCACCCTGGTCCACGAGGCCGTGCGCGAGCACGGCTTGGCCTCGGCCAGCGTCTCCGACGTCGAGGTCACCCGTGACATGGCGCATGCCAAGGTGTTCGTCACCGTGCTGCTGGCCGATCGCGCGGCGGAGACGGTGAAGGCGCTGAAGGCGCTCGCGCCGGAGATCCGCTACCAGCTGGCGCGCGCGGTGAAGTTGCGGCACGTGCCCGAGCTGCATTTCCATTACGACGAATCGGTGGACCGCGGCGAGCGCATCGATTCCCTGTTGCGCGACCTGCGCGCCAGTGACGACGCCGAATAGGCCCGCGCCCACCCGGGAGCGCCGCCCGCGCACCGTGTTCCGCCGGCTGGACGGCATCCTGCTGCTGGACAAGCCGCGGGGACTGTCGTCGAACCAGGCGTTGCAGCGCGTGCGCCACCTGTTCCGCGCCGAGAAGGGCGGCCACACCGGCAGCCTGGACCCGCTGGCGACCGGCCTGCTGCCGGTCTGCTTCGGCGAGGCCACCAAGATCGCCGGCGGCCTGCTCGGTGCGCGCAAGGCCTACGAGACCGTCGCCCGGCTCGGCATCGTCACCGATACCGACGATGCCGAGGGCCAGCCGCTGCGCGAACGCCCGGTACCGACGCTGACCGTGGATGCGATCGATGCCGCGCTGGCCGCGCTGACCGGCCGGATCCGGCAGCGCCCGCCGATCTATTCGGCGCTCAAGCGCGGCGGCGAGCCCCTGTACGCGAAGGCCCGGCGCGGGGAGGCGATCGAGGTCGAGCCACGCGACGTCGATGTCCACGCCTTCGAACTGCTGAATGCCGCCGACCTGCTCGATGGCGGCGAGCCGCTGCTGCGGTTGCATGTCGAATGCGGCTCGGGCACCTACGTGCGCAGCCTGGTGCGCGACCTCGGCGAGGCCCTCGGCTGCGGCGCGCATGTCGCCGAACTCCGGCGCCTTTGGGTCGATCCGTTCCGCGAGCCCCGCATGTGGACGCTGGACGCGCTGGAGGACCTGCTGGCGCAGGCCGGCGAGCGCGTCCTCGATGCCTGCCTGCTGCCGATCGAGGCCGGCATGGCCTCGTGGCCGCAGGTGCGGGTCAGCGAGGCGCAGGCGCACCGGCTGGGGCGCGGGCAGGGCCTGCGCGGACCGTACAAGCCGGCTGGGCAGGTCGCGATCGCCGACGAGGCGGGGCGTGGCCTGGGCCTGGGCGAGGTGGACGCCGACGGCAACCTGCGCCCGACCCGCCTGTTCCGCTGGGCGGCGGCGACCGTGGGTGGGGAAGCGCCGGCCGCCTGAGCCGGATTGTTGCGGTGCAGCGCGTTGCCGCGACGCGCGATGGCGGGCTATAATCCCGCTGCTCCCTTGGGGCGATTTCCATTCCATTCCGACGAGCCGCGCGGTGCGCGGGCCCTTGCGCCCCTGTTCCTGCCGGTTTCGCGACTACGAGGCCACCATGTCCATCGATTCCCAGAAAGTCATCAACGAACACAAGCGCGGCGACAACGACACCGGTTCGCCGGAAGTGCAGGTCGCCCTGCTGAC
>JAFLEC010000137.1 GCA_017302095.1 Lysobacterales bacterium
CGCCATCCCAGCCGCGCCCGGGCGTGCCCGCCCCGGCTTCGACCTGGAAGGTCGGCAGGTCCGGCATCGGCGGCGCCTGCGTCGGTTCGCTCGCGCCGCAGGCCGCCAGCGCGAGCGCCAGCAGCGACGGCAACACGGTCTTACTTGAACGCACAGCCGCCTCCGGGCACGCCCAGCTTCTTGAAGATCACGGCCGCCGGGCAGAACCCCGTGAGGCTCGCCTGCAGCATGTTGAGGCCGATGAACGCGGTGAACAGCAGCCACCACGGCGAAACGAAATGCACCAGCAGCACGCTGGCCAGGATCATCACGCCGGCGAAGGCCATCACGGCACGGTCGAGGTTCATGTGGAAACTCCTTGGATCAGGGGGGTGGGGGAAGGGCCGCCGCCGGTGGGGAGGGGTACCGGCGACGGCCCGACCCGTCATTTGGAGGGCACGCGCTTGACGTCCTTCAGGCGCTCGATGCCGAGCAGGCTCAGGATGTGCTTCTCGTAGATCGGCTCGCTGGTGCCGTTGCGCATCTTGTAGAGGAAGTACTTCTCGAAGCCGATCTTCGCGAGGTGGACCCACTTGCCGATCTTGGTCCAGGTCACGTTGCGCGGCGGGATCTGCGGCAGCGCCACGAAGGCCGCGCCGGTGTCGCCCATGTCGGCCAGGCACACGGCGTTCCAGGTGCCCTCGAAATCGGGCGTTTCGCCCTTCAGCTCGGCCTGGATGTTGCGCACGATGGTGGTGACCATCGACTCGATCATGAAGCCGGTCTTGGGCGCGCCGGTGGGCACCGGGGTCGCCTCCACCGGCGGGATCGCGACGCACACGCCGGCCGAGAAGATCTTCGGGTACTTCGGGCTGCGCTGGTGCTTGTCCACGATCACGAAGCCGCGCGGGTTGCACAGGCCCTCGACCGCGGCCACCGCGTCGACGCCCTTGAACGCCGGCAACAGCATCGAGAACTTGAACGGCACCACCTGCGGGTCGAGCGGCTGGCCCTTCGCATCGTGCGGGACGACGGTCATCTCGCCCTCGCGGACCTCTGCGACCTTGGCGTTCTCGATCCACTTGATGTGGCGCTGGCGCATTTCCGATTCCATCAGGCCCTTGGAATCGCCGACGCCGCCCAGCCCCATGTGGCCGATGTACGGCTCGCTGGTGACGAAGGTGATCGGCACCCGGTCCCGGATCTTGCGCTTGCGCAGGTCGGCGTCGAGGATCATCACGAACTCGTAGGCCGGACCGAAGCAGCTCGCGCCCTGCACCGCGCCGATCACGATCGGGCCGGGGTTCTCGACGAACTGCTGGTAGGCCTGCCAGGCGTGCTCGGCATGGGGCGTGGTGCAGACCGACTGGGTGAAGCCGTTGTCCGGACCGGTGCCCGGCACTTCCTCGAAGGCGAGGCGCGGCCCGGTGCAGATCATCAGGTAGTCGTAGGGGATCCGCTCGCCGGCGCCGGTGACCACCGCGTCGCCCTCGGCATCGATCCGCTCCACGCCGTCGCCATTGAACGCGATCCCGTGCTTGCCGACGTGTTCGCCTACCTTGAGGGTGATCTCGTCCGGCTTGCGCCAACCCACCGCCAGCCACGGATTGGACGGCGTGAAACTGAATTGCTCGCCCTTGCCGACCAGCACGATGTCATGCCCCTTGCCCAGGGTCTCGCGGAGCTCGTAGGCGGCGCTCATGCCGCCCAATCCCGCTCCCACCACCACGATCTTTGCCATTGCGTTCCTCCCTCCCGCCAGCACACCAAGGCCGACGCTGGACTTCATATTAGGGATGACTTATATTAGTGTCAACTGAAGTTCACCGGAGCAACACCATGCCCCAGCCCCTCACCGCCGCCGACCTGGTGGCCGAAGCACGCGCGCTGATCCGCGAGGTGGAACCGCGCGACTTCGCGGCCCGCCCCGACGGGGCCATCGTGATCGACGTGCGCGAACCAGCCGAATTCGAAACCGGCCACATCCCCGGCGCGGTCAACATCCCGCGCGGCGTGCTCGAATTCCAGGTCGACGCGCACCCGGCCGTGGCCCACGTCAGCGACCCGGCGCTGTCCCACAAGGAGCGCCCGGTGGTGGTGGTCTGCCGCACCGGCGGCCGCGCCGCCCTGTCCGCAGTGAACCTGCAGCGGCTCGGCTTCGCCGACGTGCGCTCGATCGCCGGCGGCGTGCTGGCCTGGGGCGACGCCGGCCTTCCCCTGATCGCGAGGTAGCCCGATGCCCGAGACCACTGCCCGCCTGCTCGACCAGATGGACCCCGAGGCGATGCGCGCCCACGCGGCCGATGCCTCGCGCCTGCTCAAGGCGCTGGCCAACGACAAGCGCCTGATGCTGCTGTGCCTGCTGGTCGACGGCGAAAGTTCGGTCGGCGACCTCAACGCGCGCGTCGACCTCAGCCAATCCGCCCTGTCCCAACACCTGGCCGTCCTGCGCGAGGACGGCCTGGTGAACACCCGCCGTGAAGCGCAGACGATCTACTACTCCCTCGCTCCCGGGCCCGCGGAGCGCATCATCGCCACCCTGCACGAGATCTACTGCGGGGCCGGCCATCGACTTTGCGAGTGACGCCATGACGCCTTTGCACATCGAACCCTTCTTCCACGCCGGCACCGGCACCTGGACCTACGTGGTCCATCGCGACGGCGATGCGGTGGTCATCGACCCCGTGCTCGACTACGACCCGAAGTCGGGCCGCATCGGCACCGAGAGCCTGCGCGCGGTGCAGGACTTCATCGCCGCGAGCGGCCTGAAGGTTCACCGCATCCTGGAGACCCACGCGCACGCCGACCACCTCACCTCCGCGCAGGTGTTGCGCGAGGCGACCGGCGCGCCGGTCGGCATCGGCGACGGCATCCGCAAGGTGCAGGCGCACTTCGCCGGCGTGTTCGGGATGGAGCCCGGCGACCCGGCGTTGCGCAATGCGTTCGACGCCACCTTCCACGACGGCGACGCGATCGAGGCCGGCGCGCTCCGGTTCACCGTGATGGCCACGCCCGGCCATACCTCCGACAGCCTCAGCTACGCGATCGAGGGCAATGTCTTCATCGGGGACACGCTGTTCGCGCCCGATGTCGGCGCGGCGCGCTGCGACTTCCCGGGTGGCAACGCGGACACCCTGTTCGACAGCATCCAGCGCTTCTACGCGATGCCGGACGACACCGTGCTGTGGCTGTGCCACGACTATCCGCCGGCCGGCCGCGAACGCCGCAGCAGCATGACCGTGGGCGAAAGCAAGGCCTCCAACCTGATGCTGCGCGGCGACACCACCCGCGAGGAGTTCGGGGAACGCCGCCGCGCGCGCGACGCGCAACTGCCGGCGCCGGTGCTGCTGTATCCCTCGCTGCAGGTGAACATCCGCGGCGGTCACCTGCCGCCCGCGCAGCCGAACGGCCTGCGCTACCTCAGCACGCCGTTGCAGGGCGACATCCCGCCCGCGCTGACCTGACGACGACCCGCGCCGGCCCGGGCGAAAACGGGCGGCGCAGGCAGGCAAAGGCATGCGGCCTGGCCTAAGCTGGACGCATGCCTCCCCAAGTGCCCGCCCGCTTCCAGGACCTCGAGCAGGCGGTCGACGCCTTGCTCGCGCGCTTCGACGGCCCCCTGCACCTCGCCGCACCGCTCGGCCTCGGCAAGCCGCATCGCCTGCTGAACGCCCTGTACGCACGCGTCGCCGCCGATCCCGCACGCCGCCTGCATGTGTACACCGCACTGTCGCTGGACCCGCCGCGCGGTCGCAGCGACCTCGAGCGCCGCTTCGTCGGCCCGCTGGTGCAGCGCCTGTACGGCGACGATTTCCCGCGCCTGGCGTACGTCACCGCGCAGAAGCGCGACGCCCTGCCGGCGCATGTCGAGGTCGAGGAGTTCTACCTGCAATCCGGCGCGCTGCTGGGTTCGACGCAGGCGCAGCGCCGCTACGCCAGCCTCAACTACACCCATGTCGCGCGCGCACTGGCCGACCGCGGGGTGAACCTGGTGCTGCAGAAGGTCGCCGCCAATGCCGACGGCAGCCGGCTGTCGCTGTCGTCCAACACCGACCTCACCTTCGATACCCTCGACGCGATCGCCGCGCGCGGCCTGCCGCGGCCGCTGCTGGTGGCCGAAATCGACCCGCAGCTGCCGTGGCTCGACGGCCAGGCGGTGGTCGATGCCGACTGGTTCGACCTGGTGGTCCAGCCGCCGGCGCCGCATCCACCGCTGTTCGCGCTGCCGCGCGAGCCGGTGGGCGACGTCGAGCACGCGATCGGCCTGCATGCGAGCGCGCTGGTGCGCGACGGCGGCACCCTGCAGATCGGCATCGGCGCGCTGGCCGATGCCCTGTGCCATGCGCTGGTGCTGCGGCACACCGACAACGCCGCTTACCGCCGCGTGCTGGAGGCGCTGAGCCCCGGCATCGCGACGCACCCGGCGGTCGTCGCCAGCGGCGGACTCGGCCCGTTCGAGCAGGGTCTGTACGGCTGCAGCGAGATGATCAACGAGGGATTCCGCGCGCTGGTGCAGCACGGGATCCTGCGCCGCAAGGTGGTCGACGACGACGCCCTGATGCGGCGCCTCGCCGACGGCAGCGCCGACGCCGCGGACCACGCGCGCCTCGAACGTGAAGGCGAATTCCTGCACGGCGCGTTCTACCTCGGCTCGCCGGATTTCTACGACTGGCTGCGCACGCTGGACGCCGACACCCGCCGCGGCATCGGCATGCGCCGGGTCGGCGAAGTCAACGAACTTTACGGTGGCCACGAAGCGCGCGAACGCCTGCAACGCCGCGACGCACGCTTCTTCAACACCTGCATGATGGCGACCGCGCTGGGCACGGCGGTGTCGGACGGGCTGGAGGACGGCCGCGTGGTGTCGGGCGTCGGCGGCCAGTACAACTTCGTGGCGATGGCGCATGCGCTGCCGGACGCACGTTCGACCCTGCTGCTGCGCGCGGCGCGCGGGCGCGGTGCGGGACGCGACTCCAACATCCGCTGGTCCTATGGCCACGCGACCATCCCGCGCCACCTGCGTGACCTCTACGTCACCGAATACGGCATCGCCGACTTGCGCGCGAAGGTCGACGAGGACTGCGTGCTGGCGATGGCCGCGGTCGCCGAAGCGACGTTCCAGCGCGCGCTGCTCGCCGAGGCGCAGGCCAACCGCAAGCTACGGGCCGACTTCACCGCGCCGGTCGACTGGTCGCGCAACACGCCCGAACGCCTGCGGGCGGCGCTGGCGCCGTTCCGCAGCGACGGCACCCTGCCCGACTACCCGCTGGGCAGCGACTTCACCGTGGTCGAGCAACGCCTGGTCAAGGCGCTCGGCTGGCTGCAGGCGCATACCGATGGCCGGATGGCCACGCTGCGCACGCTGCTGGCCGCGCTCGCGGGCGGCGTCGGGACCGACCACGAGGCGCTCCAGCGGATGCAGCTGGACACGCCCCGCGGCCTGCGCGAACGCCTCTACGCGCGCCTGCTGGCGCACGCCCTGCGGCAAGCCTGAGCCGGCGCCTCAGTGCGCGCCGGCACCCATGCCGCGCACGGTGAAGGTGACGCTCACCTTGCCGGCATCGCGGAAGCGCAGCGTGGCGGTGAAACGCTCCCCTTCCACCAAGGCGCGCTTCGGCTTGATGAACATCAGGTGGTAGCCGCCGGGCGCGAGCACCACCTTGCCGCGTGCAGGCACCGGCAATCCATCGGTGAGTTCGCGCATGCGCATCATCCCGTCGTCCATGCGCATCTCGTGGAGTTCGACACGCTGCGAGAGGTCGCTCTCGGCGCCAAGCAGCACGTCGGGTTTGTCGCCGTCGTTGACCACGGTGAGGAAGCCGCCGGCGACCGGGGCGACGGGCGCGGTCGCGCGCGACCATGCGTCCTGCACGCGCAGGCTGGCCTTGGGCGTGGCAAGGGCGCCGGCGACCGCGAGCAGTAGCGCGGCGGC
>JAFLEC010000138.1 GCA_017302095.1 Lysobacterales bacterium
AGCGCCGGCCAGTGCGGTTCGCCGAGGCCGGCTTGCAGGTAGGCGCTGCGGGTGACGCCGTCGGGATCCACGTCGACCGCGGCATGGCCCAGGCCGGCGCTGGCCTGCACCAGGGCGGGCAGCGGCAGGACTTCGACGGGGATGCCGCCGGGCTCGACGGGTTCCACCATCACCGGCAACACCACCCGCCCACTGCGCGAGATGGCCCCGGCCAGCGCGTCATCGCCGGCGGGATGCGCGGCGTCGGGTTCGGCGAACATGACATCGAGCGCGATCGCCCGCGGCTGCGCGCTGGACAGGCGGTCGACCAGTTGCGCGTGGACACCGCGGCTCCAGGGCCAGCGGCCCAGCGCGGCGATGCTGCCTTCGTCGATCGCAACGACGAGGATCCGGTCGTCCGCGTCGGTTTCGTTCGCACTCAGCATCGCATCGTAGAGGGAGGCGTCGACGCGCCAGGCGACGCCCGAGTAGACCAGGCCGAAGACGCAGGTTGCGGCGGCGGCCACCAACGCCAGTCCGCGCCACCACGAGAAGGCCGGGACCGCCATCTACAGCGACAGCACGAGGAGCAGGGCCGCGCCACCCCCGGCCCAGCGACACGGCAGGCAACCGACCTTGAAGGCCTGCGGAGGGCCGAAGGGCCGGGCGTAGTCGTCGCTGTCGATCGCCTGCACCCGCGCATACCACCGGCCGGCGCGCAGCCGGGCGACGGTCGCATGCGGCTGTTCGACCACCCGGTCCACTTCCAGCGTCGCGAAATCGGGGCGGCGCGAGAGCTGGAAGCGGTAGTGCTGGCCAGGCAAACCCTCCTGCCAGCGGATGCGGAGTGCATCGCGATCCCCGACCGCTTCGCGGGTGACGCCCGGACCCTCGGCGGGCGGCGCGACGGTGAGGCGCCCGCCCTCGTTGTAGGCCGATGCGCGGTCATGCCGGTCGATCGTCGCGATCCGCCACCGATACTCGCCGGGCGGCAGCGCCACCGGCGAACGCACCTCGTTGCCGCTGATCCCCGGCAGGTCGACCAACGGCGTGGCATATCCTGTCGTGCCGGCGACCTGGAGGTGGTACCGGGTCCCGGGTCCCATCGATGCCCAGCGAAAGCGCGGGCGATCGACCTGGACGACCGGGCCATCCGGCGTCTCCAGCGCGAAGGGAGACGGCACCGCGATGGCGGATTCGACGTAGGCGTCCTGGCCCTCGACACCACGCAGGTCGATGGCGCGGACACGGACCGCGTGGTCGCCGTCGGGGATGCTGTCGAGCAGGTCTTCCGTGCCCGCCACGACGCGGTCATGGAGCAGGTACGGGAAGGTGCCGTTCGCGCCGACCAGCACGCGGTAACCGGCGGCACCCGGCACTGGCTTCCACTGCACGCGGATCGGGCGTTGCGTCGCATCGACGTCGAGGGCGCCGGGGGCGGGGAGCAGCGGAGTCGGCGCGATCGCACGACCATCCTCGCCACTGGCAACCCCCTGCCGTGGCCGCAGCACGGTGCCCCGGCCGCCTTGCGCCACCCTCACCCGGCCTTCGGTGACCTCGACCTGCGAGGCCCCGTCTTCGCTGCCGACCCGGAAACGGGTCCCGCGCACGCTGGACATGATGTCCGGGGTCTGGATGATGAACTTGGCGCCGGGCCCTCGCAGTGATTTCACGCGGCTATCGACGCGTCCCTTCTGCAGGCGCATGCGGGTGTCCACCATCCCGGTGCGGCCGTAGGCACTGAGCTTGTCGAGCCGCAACTGGCTTGAGGCCTGGACCAGTACCTCGGATCCGTCCGCGAAACGCAAGGTCAAGCTGGCACCGGCGGCGGTGTCCACGGTGGTGCCGGCCGCGAGCCGCATGCCGGCGACGATCGGGCGTCGACTGCGGTCGTCCGTGGCGGTGGCGTCGCCGACGACGCCCACTACGGTGGCCTCGGCAGGTTGTACCTTCAGCCAGCCGACCGGGAACCGCAGCAGGGTTCCGGGCAAGATCCGCTGCGGGTCGCCGATCTTGTTGTAGGCCTGCACGCGTTGCCAGGGGACGTCCTCCCGGGCATGCATCCGTGTCAGGTCCCAGATGGTGTCGCCGGGGCGAACCCGGTAACGCCAGTCGGCAGCGATGGCGGGCAGGCAGGACAGCAGGCCGACCAGCGTGGCGAGGAGGAGGCCGCGGGCCATGCCGACGGCATCAATCCGCCCCAAACGGCACCGCCTGAGCGCCTCGTGTCCGTCCCGCACCGTGACTCCCGTCGCATTTTCCATGCGCGATTGTCCCCGAAATGTCGGCACGGCCGGAAGTGCCCGTGGTCGAGCACTTGGGACCGGAACATGAACGGGCGGCTCCAGTCGCAGCCCGACGCGCCCGCGTTTCCCGTATAGTGATTGCGTTCTGCGCACGGCTGATCGCCCGAGGGTTCGCCCGACGGTGCGTTTTTCCTGATCAAGCCGGCCGCCCATGCGGCTACTTTTCCCTACGCCTTTCGTCGCGCAGACACGGCCCGGATACCCGGCGTCGTGCCATCTGTCGACTCGTAGCGCGGATCTGGGCAGCGATGCCCAACAGGAACGCTCGGGTTTCCCCCTGCCATCGGCAGGGGTCTGCATCAATCCGGAGTTCCCACATGACGTTCGAAACCCTCGGCCTCGCGCCTGCCTTGCTGCGCGCGCTCGCCGACAATGGCTACACCACCCCCACCCCGATCCAGCAGCAGGCGATCCCGCTGGTGCTGTCCGGCCGCGACGTGCTGGGCGGCGCCCAGACAGGCACCGGCAAGACCGCCGCGTTCGCGCTGCCGGTGCTCAACCGCCTGAGCAAGGAAACCCCGCCGGCCGGCCCGCGCAAGCCGCGCGCGCTGGTGCTGGTGCCCACCCGCGAGCTGGCGGTGCAGGTCGCCGACAGCTTCAAGACCTACGGTCGCCACCTCAAGCTCAACGTCACCACGCTGTTCGGCGGCGTCGGCATGCAGCCGCAGGTCGACCAGTTGCGCCGCGGCGTGGACGTGCTGGTGGCCTGCCCGGGCCGCCTGATCGACCACCTCGACCGCGGCAGCGTGAAGCTCGACGCGGTGCAGGTGCTGGTCCTCGACGAGGCCGACCGCATGCTCGACATGGGCTTCCTGCCGGCGATCAAGCGCATCCTCAACCGCCTGCCGAAGCAGCGCCAGTCGCTGCTGTTCTCGGCGACCTTCGAGCCGCGCATCAAGGCACTGGCGCTGGAGTTCCTCGACAACCCGCAGGAAGTGCAGGTGGCCGCGCAGAACACCATCGCGCAGACCATCGCCCACCGTGCGCACCCGGTCGACGGCCCGAAGAAGCGCGCGCTGCTGGTCGAGATCCTCAGCCGCCGCCACACCGAGCAGGTGCTGGTGTTCGGCAAGACCAAGCACGGTTGCAACCGCCTGGCCGAGCAGCTGGAGGAATCCGGCCTGCCGGCGGTGGCGATCCATGGCAACAAGAGCCAGGCGGCGCGGCAGAAGGCGCTGAACGAGTTCAAGTCGGGCAAGGCGCGGATCCTGGTCGCGACCGACGTCGCCGCGCGAGGCCTCGACATCCCGGACTTGCCGCTGGTGATCAACCACGACCTGCCGATGGTCGCGGAGGATTACATCCACCGCATCGGCCGCACCGGCCGCAACGGTGCCAACGGCGAGGCGATCTCGCTGGTCGCGCAGGAAGAAGCGCACCTGCTGCGGCAGATCCAGAAGCTGCTCGGCCGCGACATCGCGATGGAGCACGTGCAGGGCTTCGAGCCGACGCGCGCGATCCGCACCGACGCCGCCCCGTTCAAGCAGCAACCGCGCGGGCCGCGTCCGCCGGCGCGCAACCGCCGCCCGCACGGCAAGCCTCGCAGCCCCGAAGCGCATGCGCATGCGCACACCGGTCAGAAGCCGGCACAGCGCGATGGCCAGCGCAACGGCCGGCCGGGCGGCGAACGCCGCGGCATCCGCGTCTGAGCCGCCAATAACGCCACGCACCGCCGCGTCGCGGATCCGGCGTGTTTGCGGAAAGCGCGCCATGGATGGCGCGCGGCGGCGACTCGGACAGGATGTCCGCAGGAGCCGAGCAGCCATCACGCCGGGACCGCGACACGCGGCGGGACATCAGGATCAGCCCGATGCGGCCTGTTCGCGCAGTTCGTCGGCGCGGGCGCGGCCGAGGTAGCGGTGGATGCCGGCGCGCATCAGGTACAGCAGCGGGATCAGCGCGATCGCGGCGAGCATCTTGTAGGCGTAGTTCAGCGTGCCGACCGCGAGGAACAGCGAGGTCGGCCACTGCTGCGGCCCCAGCACGAAGGCGATGTACAGCACCACGAAGCTGTCCACCAATTGCGACACCGCGGTGGAGCCGGTGGCGCGCAGCCACGCATGACGCTCGCCGGTGGCGCGGCGGATGCGATGGAAGATGCTGACGTCGATCAGCTGGCCGATCACGAACGCGACCAGCGACCCCCAGATCGTCCACAGGCCCTGGCCGAACACCGCGGCGAACGCCGCCTGGTAATCCGGCACGCCCTGGTCCTTGGCCACGCCGACCCACCACGAGGCCGGGGCCAGGTGGATCGCAACGAACGCGAACACGAATCCGTAGGCGATCAGGCCTGCGGCCAGCCAGCTGATCATGCGCACGCCGCGCTTGCCGAAGTATTCGTTGACCGTGTCGGTCATGATGAACACGATCGGCCACAGCAGGGTGCCGGCGGTGAAGTTGAGCGAGCCGGTCTGGCCGAACAGGTTCCACTGCAGCGGCGCGATACCCAGCGTGTCTTCGAGCGCGAAGATCTTGACCCCGATGAACTCGGCGAGCACCGCATTGACGCAGAAGAACGCCGCCAGCCCGATGAACAGCCGGGTGGCGCGGTCGTCGAGGAGGCGGTTCATGCGCCGGCCCCGGGCCCACGCGCGGTCGGCGGCGAGAACGGGATCGTCTCCGGCGCGACGGCGCCGCCGCTGATGATGAAGCTCATGGCCTGGTCCACGTTCCAGTCGGTGGGAGTGATCTTCTCCACCGGCACGATCTCGAGGTAGCCGGAGGTGGGGTTGGGCGTGGTGGGCACGTACACCGCGGCGAGCTCGCGGCCGGTACCGGCCTCGCGCATCACCCGGGTGACGAATCCGAGCGTCTTCATCTCGGTGTGCGGGAAGTCGATCAGCACCACCCGCTGGGTACCGTCCGGCTTGGTCTGCAGGATGTCCAGCAGCTTGCGCGCGCTGCCATAGACGGTGCTGGCCAACGGGATCCGCGACACCAGCGCCTCGAACCAGCGCAACAGCCGCTGGCCGATCACCCGTCGCGCCAGCCAGCCGACCAGCAGGATCGCCAGCACGGTCGCGACCAACGCGATCGCCCCCTGCACCCAGGGCTCCACCAGCCAGCCGAAGGCCATCGGGTTGCGGCTGGCAATCCCCTGCAGCGAGGGCTGCACCAACGGCTTGCTCAGGTCGCCGAGCAGGACGAACACGAACTTCACCACCACCCAGGTCAGCCACAGCGGCAGCAGGGTGAGCAGGCCGGTCAGGAACAGGCGTTGGAGGCGTTGGCCGAGTGGTGGCCGGGGGGCGGGTGCTGGCATGCCGCGATTGTAGGGGCCGATGCCCTCAGCGCGCGCGCGCTAGGCGGATGCCGACGTCAGGGTAGCCCTGCGCGGCATCGAGGGGGCGCAGCTTGCCGCTGGCCACTCTTTGGGCGCAGGCCGCATCCGCGCACAACGTCGTCCAGCCGGCGATCGGCTGCAGCGGTTGTGCGCGCAGTTCCCCCGCGCTGGGCAGGCGGTGGCGGCCCTTCCCTTGCGCATCGAGCCAGTTGGCGTAGGCCTGCGCGTCGGCAGCGGTGACGCAGACCACGGGTGCGGCGTCCCCGCGCCTGCCCCCCGCCGTGCGCCAGCTGCGCTTGCCGCCGAACAGGCCGGCCCGTCCGCACTCCGC
>JAFLEC010000139.1 GCA_017302095.1 Lysobacterales bacterium
TGCGCGAACTCGTGCTGCAGCAGCCAGTCGTAGCCGGCCTCCGACTTCCGGTAGTCGTTGCCGTAGGCATTGATGGTCTGGTGCTCCATGCCCAGGTGCGGGGTCTCGACCACGCCCATCTTCTCGCCGGCGAAGGGATACGGGCCGATCACCTCCTCGAAGAAGTCCAGCATCGGCGCGAACTCGGCGAACAGGCCGCGAGCCTTGTCGGCGTTGCCGGCGAGGTGCCAGAAACCCAGCGGGATGGTGTTGCCGTAACGCGAGCGGTAGTCCGCCTGCAGCAGGGCATAGGGCCCGATGTCCAGCGCGATCGCGTAGGTGTTCGGCTGCCGGGCCCGCCAGTGGTAGGTGCGCCAGCGCTTGCCGGCGGCGTCCATGTGTTCGTCCATGCCTTCGGCGATGCCGTTGCCGGGCGCGACCAGCGGACTCGGGACGGTCACGTGCTGGATGACCTCCTGAGGTTCGCCGCGGGGATGGTCGATGCACGGCCACAGCAGGTCGCAGCCCTCGCCCTGCACCGCGGTCGCGACCCAGGGCTCGCCGGTCGGCGCAGTGGCCCACACGAAGCCCCCGTCCCAGGGCGCGCGCTCGGCCACGTGCGGGCTGCCGGCGTAGCGGATCCGCAGCACCGTGCGCGCACCGGCAGCCAGCGGGGTCGGCAAGTCCACCGTCATGCGTCCTTCGGGATTCCGCCAATGGGCGGCGTCGACGGCGCGGCCATCGACCTCGACCAGATCGATGCGGTAATTGCGGTCGAGGTCGACCACCAGCCGCTCGAGCGGTTGCCGGGCGACGAAGGTCAGCGACGCATCGCCATCCAGCCATTTGCGCGCGGGGTCGACCCGGAACGACAGCTCGGCCTGCGCGAACGCCACTGCCGCCTGTTCCGGCGCCAGCGGCAACCCGCTCGCGGCGGTGGTCGGGCTCAGTCCCGGTTGCGCGGCCGTAGACGCGGCACTGGCGGCAACCAGCGCGAGGGCAAGCAAACGGCGGGCACGAAGCATGGGCAGGTCCGGCATGGCAGGGGCGCACTGTCGCATGCAGGCACGGGACCCGACCCTGCCTTAGGTCACATCCGCGGCGGCCGCCCTGCGTTTAGCCTCGCGGCAGGCCCACCGAGGACGCGCCATGCGCCTGCTTGCAATTCCGATGCTGCTGACCGCCGCCTGCCTGTCGATGCCCGGCGGCGCCCACGCCCAACAGGCCAACGAAGATGCTGCCGTGCGCAAGCCGCTGGAGGCTTACCTGCGCGGGCATGCGACCGGCGATGGCGCGCACATGCGCCAGGCCTTCCTGCCCAGCGCGCACATCGAGGGCATCCGCGACGGCAGGTTCCTGTCGTGGACCGCCGAGGAGTACATCGCCGGCTTCAAGGGCTCGCCTGCGATGGACGAGGCGCAGCGCCGGCGCAGCATCGACGCGATCGACGTCACCGGCAACGCGGCGATGGCGCGGGTCACCCTCGCCTACCCCGGCGGCACCTTCACCGACTATTTCGTGCTGCTGAAGGTCGACGGCGAGTGGAAGATCGCGAACAAGGTATGGACCAGGAATCCCGCTCCGCCCGCACCATGAACGCACGACGCTAGACGAGGCCGCCCGGCGATGCCGGGCGACCTCGGCGTGGCTCAGCGGCAGCGGCCAAAGCGGTCGGGCGACGCCCCTGGACCGCCGCGCCAGCCCGGCGGATTCTCCCAATTGGTGCCGCGACCGCCGGCGCGCCCGGGCGGGTTGCCGTCGTTGTCCAGCCAGCAGCGGCGCGCCTGCTGCCAGAAGCCGTGCGCCGGATGCCAGTAGCCGTAGGCAGTACTGAAGTAGTAGCCGCCGGCGACGCGATCGAAGCGATGTCGCTGGCCCTTGTAGCGCCAGTAGCGATGATCCGGCGATGCGCCCGGCCCGCCGCGCCACCCCGGCGGATTCTCCCAGTTCGTTCCCGGGCCGCCTGCCTTGCCGGGAGGATTGTGGTCGCGGTCGTGGCGGAAATCGCGGGCCTGTGCGGCACCGGCGATGCCGATGGCCAGCAGCGTGCCGAGCAACAATGCGGTGGTCTTCATGATCGGGCTCCTTGCGCGGGTTGCGCCCTTGCAAGAACCCGTCGCCGATGCCGGAGTTGACCCGACTCGACATGCCCGTTTGGCGTCCGGTCAGCGTGCCAGAGCGGATGGGTCGGCGGAAGATGAATGGCCGTTAGCAGGATCTTCATCCCCGGGCCGCAAGGCCAAAACCCTCAGCCTCGATTCATCCCGTTGACCGCCAACTGCACGCATCCGGCACGAAGGGTTCGCGCCGATTGGAGACGACAGCATGACCCGCCTTCCCGCTACCCGCACCTTGACCACCGCCCTGCTCGGCGGCCTGCTTGCGCTGGGCAGCATTGCCCCCGCCTTCGCCCAGCAACAGGACGAACAGGATCGTCACGAACGTCGCGATGCGCGGCGGCAGCAGCGCAACGAGGACGGACAACCGAAGCCGCAGGCGCGCACCGAAGCCCCGCGCCAGCAGGAAGCAAGGTCCCGTGACGAAGCGCCCCGCCACGAACACTGGGGCGAAGCGACCCAACAACGCGATGCCCAGCGTCGTGAAGCGATGGACCTGCAAGCGCAGGCACGCCAGCGCGAAGCCGCGGCAGCGCGCGAAACAGCCCAGCGCGACGCGCAACGCACGCGGGAGTGGCAGTCTCGGGATGCCGCGCTTGGACGCGCCGAGGCGCGCCGCGAGCAGATCTCGGAACAGGCCCGCCAGCGCGAGGAGATGAGCGAACGCATCGCGGCGCAACGCGCGCGCGACGCCGGCGAACGCCAGGCGCAGGAGCGGCGCCTGCGCGAGCAGATGGGTGCGTCCGAGCGCGCGGTCCGGGATGCCCGTGATCGCGAGGCGTCACGTGACCAGTACCGCGATGGTCGACGTGGCGAGTGGCAGGCGGACCGCAGCGACCGCGACGATCGCAGCAACCCGCGCCCGGGCGAGCCGGGCCGTGTCGACCGCGACGATCAGCGTCGCCGTTACGAGCAGGATCGCCAGCGCGCCCACGAATGGCAACGCCAGGAAACGTCTCGCCGGGCCGCCTACGAGCAGCGTTCGCGCGAGCTCGAACGCCAGCGCCGCAATGCGCAATACCGCTACCAGCAGGACTACTACCGTCGCTGGCTGGCGCAGCAGGCCCGCTGGACCCACTACCGCAGCGACTACTACAACGATCCGTACTACTACACCCCGGCGAACATCCGCTACGGCTACGGCGGCAGCTGGTACTACACCAACCGCTACGGCGCCAACCTGCTGCAGCAGGCGGTGCGCGACGGCTACCAGGAAGGCTTCCACGCCGGCCGGGCCGACCGCATGGATGGGTGGCGGTTCGACTACCGCGGCAGCTACGCGTGGATCGACGGCAGCTACGGGTACGGCGGCTATTACCTGAACCGCGACACCTATCGGTACTACTTCCGCCAGGGTTTCGAGCGCGGCTATCGCGATGCGTACTACGGCCGCTACCAGTACGGGTACTACGACCGCCGCAACGACATCGGCATCATCCTGCCGGCGGTGATCGGGGCGATCCTCGGCTTCAGCCTGCACTGAGCCGATCCGCCATCGCCACCAGACGACGCCCGGCCCCGTGCCGGGCGTCGTGCTTCAGGAGCTCAGCGCAACTGGCTGTCCTTGCTGCCGCGGCGGTTGTAGCCGCTGGAGGCGACGTCGCGGTCGCGGGCTTCCTGGCAGGCCACGCACACCCGCACGCCCGGGATCGCCCGTCGGCGCGCCTCCGGGATCGGTGCGTCACATTCCTCGCACTGCGCCAGGCCGGGCCCGCTGGGCAGGCGGCTGCGCGCACGCCGGATGCCATCCTTCACGGTGGCATCGATCTGGTCCTGCACGGCGCCATCGCCAGCCCATCCGGTCGCCATTGCGTGTCCTCCGATGCGGGGGATCGAGCCTAGCAGGCACGCATGCAACCGGCGTCAACCCGCCGTGCGTGCCTTCCACTTGGCCAGCAATTCGGTTTCGCGGGCACGGTCGATGCCGGCGCGCGGCTTGGCCTGGCGATCGGCCGGCAATGCGTGGAACCACGCCAGCAGGTCCTCGATGGTGCTCGCCAGCGGGCGGTAGGTCAGCCCGGCGGCGACCGCCCGCGCGGCGCTGACGTCGCCATAGCCGGAGTACGGGCTGCCCGCGCGCGGGACCCAGATCGGCAGCTCCACCTTCTCTTCATCGAGGAACGCCGGGGTCACGTGCACCGGCCGGATCGCCTTGCCACTGACCGCCTGGCAGCCGTACAGCATCGCGTCCATCAGCAGCGGATAGCCGGGGCCGACCGCGTTGAAGGTGCCGGTGGTGCCGGCCTCGGCGAGGCGGATCATCCATTCGCCGAGGTCGCGGCCATCGATCACCTGGATCGGATCCAGGCCATCGCCGGGCACCAGGAGCTCGCCGCCCTGCTCGACCCGCAGCGGCCAGTAAGTGAAGCGGTCGGTCTCGTCGCGCGGACCCACGATGTAGCCGGGCCGCACGATGGTGCTGCGCGCGCCGAAATGCTTGCGGACCTCGGCCTCGCTGAGTGCCTTGAGCGGGCCGTACAGGCCTTCGACGTCGGCCATCAGGCTGGCCTGGGTCTCCGCCATCGCATCCTTGCCCTTGTACGCCGCGACCGGCGCGTCCTCGGTGATGCCGGGCTTGCTGCCGTCGGCGTACACCGAGATGGTCGAGATGAAGAGGTACTGGCCGACATTGCCCTTCAGCACCTTGGCGGCATCGCGGACCCAGAACGGCAGCGAAGTCGGGTTGTCGATGCAGACGTCCCACTTGCGGCCCTGCAGGGCCTTGAGGTCGCCGGTGTTGCGGTCGCCATGCAGTTGCTCGACCGCGCCCGGCCATTCCGGCGACGGGCGCTTGCCGCGGTTGAACAGGGTCACCTTGTGCCCGCGCGCGAGGGCGTAGGCGACCTGGAACGGCCCGGTGAAGCCGGTGCCGCCGAGGATCAGGATGTCGAGCGGCTTGGCCGCCTTGGGGATCGCGCCGGCCGCGATCACCGGCCCGGCGACGGTCGGCAAGGCGGCGCCGGCGGCGGCCAGGGTCCCGAACTTGAGCAGGTCGCGGCGAGTCGTGCGCATGGCGGTTCCCCCTGGATGTGTCCCGGCAGTCTTGCAGTCCGGGAGTGGCCTGGCCTGTGGCGGAAGTCGGGGGCACCGGCACCCCTGCCATCAGTTGGGTCGAAATTAGACATTTTTTTCTAGACAAGGATTTCTAGAAGGCGTAGCGTCCATCGCATCGCCCGATCCCGGCCATCCCGATGCCCCTGCCCAAGCGCGCGCCCAAACCCACTCCCGCCGAACTCGGCCTGCTGCGGACCCTGTGGGAACTGGGCCCGTCGACCGTCAAGCAGGTGCACGAGGCACAACAGCGCGAGCGGCCCGACCTCGGCTACGCCAATGTCCTGCGGCTGATGCAGATCATGCATGGCAAGGGCCTGCTGAAGCGCGACGAATCCCAGCGCTCGCACGTGTATGCGGCCGCGCAGCCGCAAGGATCGCTGCAGGGCCGGCTGCTCGACGACCTCATCCACAAGGCCTTCGCCGGCTCCGGCAAGGACCTGGTGCTGGCCGCCCTGCGCGGTGGCCGGGTCAGCGATTCGGAGCGCGAGGAAATCCAGCGCTTCCTGGAGGACACCCGCCATGACTGACCTCGTCCCCGCGCTCGGCACCACCCTCCTGCATTTCCTGTGGCAGGGCACCCTGGTCGGGATCGCCGCATGGGCCGCGTTGCTGCTGTTGCGCAATGCGCGTCCGCAGGCGCGCTACCTGGTCGCCTGCCTTGCCCTGCTCGCGTGCGTGGCCTTGCCCGCATGGACGCTCGCGCAGGCGTGGCCGGATGCCGAGCCCGCGGCATCGACGCATGTTGCGACG
>JAFLEC010000014.1 GCA_017302095.1 Lysobacterales bacterium
CGCACGCGATGCCGCGCGCGCGCAGGTCGCGCAGGCGGCGCAACAGGCCGCGTACACCGTGGTGCGCGCGCCGTTCGCGGGGATCGTGGCGGCACGCGAGGTCGAGCCCGGCGAGACCGTCGCCCCCGGCCAGCCGTTGATGCGCGTGTATGCGCCGCGCGAGCTGCGCATCGAGGTGCTGGTGCCGCAAAGCCGTGCAGAGGCCATCCGCCGCGACCCGCGCACCCTGATGGTGCTGCCCGGCGGCCGCGAGGTGATCCCCGCCGAAGTGGTGGTGTTCCCGGCCGCCGATCCGGCCAGCCACAGCGTCAACGTGCGCGTGCGCCTGCCGGACCTCGATCCGCTGCCTGCGCCCGGGACCACGGCGAAGGTGGTGTTCGACGCGGATGTCGGCGCCGCCGACGGCGCGACCGCGATGCCCTTGCGCATTCCTGCATCCGCGGTCGCCCAGCGCGGCGAACTCAGCGGCGTCTACGTGCAGCAGGACGGGCGCATCGTGCTGCGCCAGTTGCGCCTGGGGGCGCATGCCGGGGACAGCGTCGAGGTGATCAGCGGGCTGCGCCCGGGCGACCGCGTGGTGCGCGACCCGGTCGCGGCGGTGCAGGCATTGGCCGCGCGACGCAAGGCGGCGGAAGGCGCGCATGACTGAGCAGAACGCGACCCCGCGCCTGGGCATCTCCGGGCGCCTGGCGGCGGCCTTCCAGGCCAATCCGCTGACGCCGATCCTGGCGATCATGGGCCTGCTGCTCGGCCTGCTCGCGGTGGCGATCACCCCGCGCGAGGAGGAGCCGCAGATCGACGTGACGATGGCCAACGTCATCGTCCCGTTCGACGGCGCCAGCGCGCGCGACGTCGAGCAACTGGTCTCGGTGCCGCTGGAGCAGAAGCTCTCGGAGATCGAGGGCATCAAGCACGTCTATTCGATCAGCCGCCCGGGCATGTCGATCGTGACGGTGGAGTACGAAGTCGGCGTCGACCGCCAGCCGGCGCTGGTGCGCCTGTACAACCAGGTCTATTCCAACCAGGACTGGCTGCCGCCGGGCTTCGGGGTGGGCACGCCGATCGTCAAGCCGAAGGGCATCGACGACGTGCCGGTGATGGCGGTGACGCTGTGGAGCGACGATCCCGCGACCGACGCGACCCGGCTCGCCGAGGTGGCGCACACCCTGGAAGCCGAGGTGAAGCGCATCCCGGGCACGCGCGACGTGTACACGATCGGTGCGCCCGACCGCAGCGTCCTGGTCACCCTGGATGCCGCCAGGCTCGCGGCCTACCAGTTGTCCCCGGCCGACCTGATGCAGGCGCTGCGCGCCGCCAACGTGGTCCACCAGGCCGGCGAGCGGGTGACCGCCGCGGGCGCGGTGCCGGTGACCGCGGGCCGCTTCCTTGCTTCCGCCGACGACGTCGCGTCGCTGGTGGTCGGCAGCAATGGCGGCAAGCCGCTGCTGCTGTCCGACGTCGCCAGCATCGAATTGCGCGGCGACCTCGCCAGCCGCTATGCATGGCACGGCGCGCCCGCCGGGCGCGACGGCCCGAAGGCCGGCGTCGCCCCGGCGGTGACCATCGCCATCGCCAAGAAGCCGGGCACCAATGCCTCCGACATCACCCGTGCGGTGTCGCGCCGGCTGGCGCAGCTGCAGGGCGAGGTCATCCCCGATGGCGTGCATGCCACGATCACCCGCGACTACGGCCAGACCGCCGCCGACAAGGCGCAGAAGCTGATCCAGAAGCTGGTGTTCGCGACCGCTTCGGTGGTCCTGCTGGTGCTGTTCGCGCTGGGCTGGCGCGAGGCCATCGTGGTCGGCAGCGCGGTGGTGCTGACCCTCGCGGTGACCCTGTTCGCCTCGCACGTGATGGGCTTCACCCTCAACCGGGTGTCGTTGTTCGCGCTGATCTTCTCGATCGGCATCCTGGTCGACGACGCCATCGTGGTGGTCGAGAACATCCATCGCCACCTCGCCATCCCCGGCCCCGACGGCCGCAAGCGCAGCCTGCGCGAGGTGATCCCGCCGGCGGTGGACGAAGTCGGCGGGCCGACCATCCTCGCCACCTTCACCGTGATCGCGGCGCTGATGCCGATGGCTTTCGTGTCCGGTCTGATGGGCCCGTACATGCGCCCGATCCCGATCAACGCCTCGGTCGGCATGCTGCTGTCGTTGCTGATCGCGCTGGTGGTCACCCCGTGGTTGTCGCTGAAGCTGCTGGGCCGGCACGGCCACGATGCCGCCGTCGACCACGTCCACGAGGAGCACCAGCAAGGTTGGCTGCACCGCCTGTTCGGGCGGGTCATGACCCCGTTCATCGCCGGCGCCGGCGCCGGCCGCAAGCGCGGCCTGCTGTTCGCCTCGATGGCCGGGCTGGTGCTGCTGGCGGCATCGCTGGCGGTATTCGAGCTGGTGGTGCTGAAGATGCTGCCGTTCGACAACAAGTCGGAGGTGCAGGTGGTGGTCGACATGCCCGAGGGCAGCACCCTCGAGCAGACCAACGCGTTGCTGGGCGAGTTGGCCGCCGAGGTGGACAGGATCCCCGAAGTGCTGGATTACCAGGGCTATGCCGGGACCGCGGCGCCGATCAACTTCAACGGCCTGGTCCGCCAGTATTTCCTGCGCAGCGGCAGCAACATCGGCGACCTGCAGGTGAACCTGGTCGACAAGCACCACCGCGACCGCAAGAGCCACGAGATCGCGCGCGCCATGCGCCCGGCGCTCGCCGCGATCGGCAAGCGCCACGGGGCGTCGGTCAAGGTGGTCGAGGTGCCGCCGGGGCCGCCGGTGCTCTCGCCCCTGGTCGCCGAGGTCTACGGTCCCGACTACGCCGGCCAGCGGCGGATCGCGCGCGGCCTGGCGACCGGCCTGTTCGCCGGCACCGAGGGCATCGTCGACATCGACACCAGCGTCGAGGCCGATGCGCCACGCGAGACCCTGGTGCTGGACCGCGAGCGCGCCGCGCGCCTCGGCGTCGCGCAGGCCACGGTGGCGGATGCGATCGCGATGGCGGTCGCCGGCAGCGATGCCACCTTCGTGCAGGACGGCATGTCCAAGTATCCGCGGCCGGTCCGCCTGCGCCTGCCGGCGCAGGACCAGGCCTCGCTGCAGTCGCTCCTCGCGGTCAAGGTGCGTGGTGGGCAGGGCCAGCTGGTGCCGTTGTCCGAACTGGTGCGCGTGCAGCGCGGCGACTGGGACGGGGCGATCCACCACAAGGACGGCTTGCCGGTGGCGTACGTGATGGCCGACGAGGCGGGTGCGCTCGACAGCCCGCTGTACGGGATGTTCGCGATCGTCGGCAAGCTCGGCGACGCGAAGGTGGACGGCCAATCGCTGGCGCAGACCTTCATCGCCCAGCCCACCGACACCAGCGGTTACGCCGTGAAGTGGGATGGCGAGTGGCAGATCACCTACGAGACCTTCCGCGACATGGGCATCGCCTACGCCGCGGGCATGGTGCTGATCTACCTGCTGGTGGTCGCGCAATTCCGCAGCTACCTGGTGCCGCTGGTGATCATGGCGCCGATCCCGCTGACCGTGATCGGGGTGATGCCCGGGCATGCGTTGCTGGGCGCGCAGTTCACCGCCACCAGCATGATCGGCATGATCGCGTTGGCCGGCATCATCGTCCGCAACTCGATCCTGCTGGTGGACTTCATCAACCAGGAGACCGCGCGCGGCGTGCCGCTCGCCAAGGCCACGATCGATGCCTGCGCGGTGCGCGCCAAGCCGATCGCGCTGACCGGCCTGGCGGCCATGCTCGGGGCCTTCTTCATCCTCGACGATCCGATCTTCAACGGCCTGGCGATCTCGCTGATCTTCGGCATCTTCGTCAGCACCATCCTCACCCTGGTCGTCATCCCGCTGCTGTACTTCGTGCTGCGCCAGCACGACGCCCCCAAGGAGCCCGCCGCATGATCCGCCGCCTCCTGTACCTGTCCTTGGTCGCCGCCCTGGCCGCCTGCGGCAGTGCGCCGCCGCAGCCGACCACGCCAGCCCCGGCGGCCGCGTCGGCGCCGGATGCCAAGGCGCGCGCGCAGGCCGCCGCCAAGGAGTTCAGCACCACCCTGAAGGCGGCACTGTCTGCGCAGATGGCGCAGGGCGGCACCGTCGCCGCGATCGGCTTCTGCCACGACGAGGCGCCGAAGATCGCCGCGCAGGTCGGTGCGACGCACGGCGTGCGCCTGGGTCGGGTGGCGGTCGATGGGCGCACGCGCAACCCGGCCAATGCGGCCAGCGCGTGGCAGGCCGAGGGGTTGGCCGCATTCAAGGCCCAGGTCGCCGCGGGCACCCCGCCCGCCGAGCTGGTTCGGGTTGCCGAGGCCGGGCTGCCGGATGGCGTGGCCGTGCGCATGATGCGCGGGATCGCGGTCGAGCCCGTGTGCCTGGCCTGCCATGGCAAGGCGCTTTCGCCAGAGACCGCGACGGCGCTGCGACGCCACTATCCGGATGATGCCGCGACCGGCTTCGACGCCGGCGACCTGCGCGGGGCCCTCTGGGTCGAAGTCCCCGCCGCCCCCTGACGATTCGATGCAAGGAGCACCCCGATGAGCGATACCGATGGCATCCGCCTGGTCCTGGAACAGGAAGGCCCCTACGCCTTCAAGGTCAGCTTCGACGGCACTGCGCTGGAGGCGCTGCATACCGACGAACCCGCGCCGCTCGGCGGTGGCGCCGGCCCGAATCCCTCCGCCTTGCTGCTGGCCGGCGTCGCCAATTGCCTGTCGGCCAGCCTGGTGTTCGCCCTGCGCAAGTTCAAGAACAGCCCCGGCCCGATCCGCGCCGAGATCACCGCGCGCAAGGAACGCAACGCAGAGGGGCGCTGGCGGATCCCGCGCGCCGAGGTCGTGATCACCTTGGCCGACAAGGCGGCCGCGCTGGAGCACTTCGACCGCGTGCTCGCGCAGTTCGAGCAGTTCTGCATCGTCACCCAGAGCGTGCGCGACGGGATGGCGGTGGAGGTGTCCGTCATCGATGCCGACGGCCAGCGCTACGTGCCCGGCGCCAGCGGCTGACGCGCGGCATCCGCAACGCACGCACAGGGGGATCCGATGCACGACCAAGCCAAACCGTTGTTGAAGCGCCCCGTCCATTCGGTGGGCTGGGGCATCCGGATCATCGAGCGCCTCGGCCTGATGGTGATCCTCGCCGCCACCCTGGTGGCGATGGTCGCCGAGGTGCAGCACATGTTCGGCAAGGGCAAGGTCGACATCGTCGACCTGCTGCTGCTGTTCATGTACCTGGAGATGGTGGCGCTGGTCGGGATGTACTGGCGCAAGGGCAAGATGTCGGTGCGCATGCCGTTGTACATCGCGATGGTCGGCGTCGCCCGGCACATGATGACCGACACCTCGCTGACCGCGCCGCTGTCGCTGCTGGCGGGCGCCGGCGCGATCCTGATCCTCGCGATCGCGGTGCTGGTGGTGCGGTTCGGCCACTCGCGCTTCCCCTACGGACCGGACGAGGAGCTGTAGGTCCGGCCGCATCAGACAGGAGGTTCCGATGGACGCGTCGCTGATCATCGCCTGCCCGCACTGCAACGCGCGCAACCGGGTGCCGGAAACGCGCCTGGCGCAGTCGCCCGCGTGCGGCCAGTGCCACCAACCGTTGTTCGTGGCCAAGCCGGTCGCACTGGACGCGGCCGGCTTCGATGCCCACGTCGCGCGCGCCGACTTGCCTGTGCTTGTGGATTTCTGGGCACCATGGTGCGGTCCCTGCCGGATGATGGCGCCGCACTTCGAGGCCGCCGCCGCGCAGCTGGAGCCGCGGGTCCGGCTGGCCAAGGTCGATACCGAGGCGCAGCCCGCGCTGGGCGGGCGCTTCGGCATCCGCAGCATCCCCAGCCTCGTCTTGTTCAAGCAAGGCCGGGAACTCGCGCGCCAGGCAGGCGCGATGGGTGCCGCCGACATCGTCCGCTGGACCCGCCAGCACCTTTGATTCCCCCACTGGACGCTACCGTGAGCCAATCCTTCCCCGACCTCATCGACGACCTCAATGCCGCGATCACCGCGCTGCGCGCGGGCGCCCCCGAGCCGATGCGCGCCTTTTCCGGGCTTGCCCGCGAGGCGCTCAAGCCCGGCGCGCTCGATACCAAGACCAAGGAGTTGATCGCCACCGCGATCTCGGTCGCGGTGCGTTGCGACGGCTGCATCGGCTTCCACGCCAAGGCGGCGATCCGCGCCGGCGCCACCCGGGCGGAAATGCTGGAGACCCTGTCGATGGCGATCTACATGGGCGCCGGTCCGTCGATGATCTATGCGTCGGAAGCCTTGCGCGCGTTCGACGAGTTGTCGCCGCCGGCGGACGCCGGCGGCCCCGCGGGATGAGCGCGCCGCGGATCACCGTGGTCGGCGCCGGCTTCGCCGGCCTCACCGCGCTGCGCACGCTGCGCAGGCGATCGCGCACGGCGGAGCTGACCCTGGTCGCACCGCAGGCGGAGTTGCACTACCTGCCGGGCACCATCTGGCTCCCCTCCGGCATGCGCAGGCGCGATGACCTGGTGGTCCCGTTGCAGCGTTTCCTGGCGCGGGAGCGCATCGCGTTCCGGCAAGCACGCGCCACCGGGTTGTCCGCCGATGGTCGCGTGCTCCACACCGATGCCGGCGACGTGGCCAACGACGGCCTGATCCTCGCCAGCGGCGCACGCTTCCTGCACAAGTTGCCGGGCATCGAACACGCCATCGTCCCGTGCGAGGGCGTTGCCGCCGGCGAGGCGATCCGCGACCGGCTCGCCGCACTCGAGGGCGGCACGCTGTGCTTCGGCTTCGCGTCCAATCCGAACGAGCCGATCGCGATGCGCGGCGGACCGGTGTTCGAGTTCGTGTTCGGCATCGACACCCTGCTGCGCCGGCAGGGACGCCGCGAGCATTTCAAGCTGGTGTTCTTCAGTCCATCCGAAAACCCGGGGCAACGCCTGGGCGGCAA
Organism: Lysobacterales bacterium; assembly: GCA_017302095.1. Lineage (GTDB taxonomy): Bacteria > Pseudomonadota > Gammaproteobacteria > Xanthomonadales > Xanthomonadaceae > Thermomonas. The sequence continues at coordinate 6,909 of JAFLEC010000014.1, forward strand.
GGCCGTCGGCCGGATCCTCGGCGAGATGCGGAAGCGCGGCATCGAGGCCGTGCTGGGCGAGAAGCCGCTGCGCTTCGAGGCCGATGCGGTGCAACTGGAACGCACCCGGATCGCCTCCGACCTGATCCTGTTCATGCCCGGCCTGACCGGGCAGGCATGGCTGGACGCGACCCAATTGCCGCGCTCCGCCGGCGGCTTCGTGCAAGGTGAGGCGACCTGTCGCGTACCCGGCTTCGCGCATGTCTACGTCGCCGGCGATGGCGGCAGCTTCCCCGGCCCCGACTGGATGCCGAAGCAAGCCCACCAGGCCGACCTGCAGGCCGAGGTCGCGGCGCGCAACCTGCTGCGGGGCTTGCGTGGCGAGGCCACGGACGAGCGATTCCTCGCCGAGCTGGTGTGCATCGTCGACAGCCTGGACCGCGGCATGCTGGTCACCCGTCGCGGTAATGGCGGCATGGCCCTGCCGCCGCTGCGCGTCATGCACTGGGCCAAGGCCGCGTTCGAGAAGCGCTACCTAAGGCGCTACCGCTGAGGCGCGCGCTCAGTAGGCGAAGAACAGGGCCGCCGACACGACGGCCGCCGGCCACAGCACCCATGGCGAGAACGCGCCGCGTGCCCACCCGGCATGGAAGCGGAACCCGCTGCCATGCACGAACAGCGCACACACCGCGAGCAGCACCACGGTCATCAGGCCATGCTCGCCCGGCGCCAGTTCGCGGCCGCGCGCGGCGGGCAGCAGCAACAGCGCCAGCGCCAGTCCCGCGCCGAGCAGCAGCGAGGCGAGCCGCGCCACGTCAGGGCTGCTTGAATGGCGCCTTGTGCCCGCGCGCCTGGTCGCTGTGCACTTCGTACCACATGGCGTTGAGGATGGCGAAGGCGGCCGCGAAGGCGATGCCGAGGATCCAGGTGAAGTACCACATCAGTAACCGCCTCCGTTGCGCGCTTGTTCTTCGACGTGCGCGCGGGTGACCCGCCCGCGCATGATGCGGAACGCCCAGGTGCTGTAGGCCAGGATCAGCGGCAGGAACACCGCGGTGGCGAACAGCATGATCCCCAGCGTGCGATGGCTGGAGGAGGCATCCCAGATGGTCAGGCCGTGCCCCGGCTGGCTCGCCGAGGGCAGCAGGAACGGGAATAACGCGATGCCGGCGGTCAGGATGATTGCGGCGACCGCGATCGCGCTGGCGACGAAGCCCGCGACCCGGTTGCGCACCAGGGCGACGATCGCCAGGCCCAGGGCCGCAGCCGCGGGCACCAGCCACAGTGCGGGATGGGCGCGTTGGTTGGCCAGCCAGGCACCGGCTTCGACTGCGACCTGTTTGCCCAGCGGGTTCGACGGGCCATCGGTCGCGAGCGAGCCCACGACCGCATGCCCGGGCAGCACCGACAGCCATGCCCCGGCGGCCACGAACGCGGCCAACGCGACCAGCGCCGCGACGCGGGCGACCGCGCGCGCGCGGTCGCCCACCGCGCCCTCGATCTTCATCGCGCCGAAGCTCGCCCCGTGCATCACCAGCATCGACAGGCTCACCACGCCGGCCAGCAGCGCGAACGGGTGGAACAGTGCCAGGAACGCGCCGTCGTACACCGGGAGCAGGTTGTCGGTCAGGTGGAAAGGCACGCCCAGGAACAGGTTGCCGAAGGCCACGCCGAACACCAACGAGGGCACGACCCCGGCCACCGTGAGCGCCCAATCCCATGCATTGCGCCAGGCCGGGCCTTCCACCTTGTTGCGGAAGTTGAAGCCCACCGGACGCAGGATCAGCGCCAGCAGCACCAACAGCATCGCGAAGTAGAAGCCGGAGAACGACGCTGCGTAGAGCGCGGGCCAGGCCGCGAACACCGCGCCACCGCCGAGGATGAACCACACCTGGTGGCCTTCCCAGTGCGGCTCGATGGCTTCCAGCGCCATCCGTCGCTCGGTGTCGTCGCGGGTGATGAAGCGGTAGATCGCGCCGAGCCCCAGGTCGTAGCCATCGGTCACGGCGAAGCCGATCAGCAGCACGCCGAGCAGCAGCCACCAGATCTCGCGCAGGGTGCCGTAATCAAGCATGGCCGGGCTCCTTGGCATCGGCGGACGGGGCATGGGTGTCGTGCGCGTGCTGCGCGTCCGGGAGCGGCCACAGGCGCAGCCCCTCGGGCCCGGACTTGACCATCTTGCGCATCAGGAACACGTCGAAGACGGCGAGCGTTGTGTACAGGACCACGAAGCCGACCAGGCTGCCGGTGACCTGCGTGCTGCTGGTGGACGACACGCCGAGGAAGGTCGGCAGCACGCCGTCGATCGCCCACGGCTGGCGACCGTACTCGGCGACGATCCAGCCGAGTTCGGCCGCGATCCATGGCAGCGGCAGGCTCCACAGCGCGATCCGCAGGAAGCGCGGGTTCTCCAGCTTGCGCTTGCTGGCCAGCAGGAACGCCCACGCGAACAGGGCGATGAAGAAGAAGCCCAGCGCGACCATGATCCGGAACGAGAAGAACAGCACCGGCACGTTCGGGACGGTGTCCCATGCGGCGCGCTCGATCACCGCCTCGTCCGCCTTGGCCGGGTCGTCGACGTACTTCAGCGTGAGCAGGCCGAAGCCCAGGTCCTCGCGCTTGTCCAGGAAGGCCTGGCGCTTGGCCGGGTCGTCGCGGTCCGCGCGCACCGCCGCCAGCGCGGCATGCGCGGCGATCCCGTTGCGGATGCGTTGCTTGTTGTGCTCCACCAGGTCGTGGATGCCGGGCACCTGCTCGTCCAGCGAGCGGGTGGCGATCAGCCCGAGCGCCCACGGGATGCGGATGGCGGCCTTGGTCTCTCGGTCCGCCATGCTCGGCAGGCCGAACAGCGTGAACGACGCCGGCGCGGGCGCGGTGTGCCACTCTGCTTCGATCGCCGCCACCTTCATGTGCTGGTTCTCCGAGGCCGTGTAGCCGCTCTCGTCGCCCAGCACCACCACCGACAGCGCGGACGCGAGGCCGAAGCTGGCGGCCACGGTCATCGAACGCTTCGCGAACTGCAGGTTGCGGCCGCGCAGCAGGTAGTACGCGCTGATCGACAGCACGAACATCGCGCCGGTGACGTAGCCCGCGCTCACCGTGTGCACGAACTTGGACTGCGCGACCGGGTTGAACAGCACCGCGGCGAAGTCGGTGACTTCCATCCGCATGGTCTCGAAGTTGAACTCCGCGCCCACCGGGTACTGCATCCAGCCGTTGGCGATCAGGATCCACAGCGCGGAGAAGTTCGCCCCCAGCGCCATCAGCCAGGTCACGACCATGTGCTGAAGCTTGCTCATCCGGTCCCAGCCGAAGAAGAACAGGCCCACGAAGGTGCTCTCGAGGAAGAACGCCATCAGGCCTTCGATCGCCAGCGGTGCGCCGAAGATGTCGCCGACGTAATGCGAGTAGTAGGCCCAGTTGGTGCCGAACTGGAACTCCATGGTGATGCCGGTGGCGACGCCCATGGCGAAGTTGATGCCGAACAGGACGCCCCAGAACTTGACCATCTGCTTCCAGATGACGCGGCCGGTCATCACGTAGACGCTTTCCATGATCGCCAGCAGCAGCGCTAGTCCCAGGGTCAGCGGCACGAACAGGAAGTGGTAGAGCGCGGTGACCGCGAACTGGAGCCGCGAGAGTTCGACGACGTGCATGTCGGGCATCGGGGACTACCTCGGTGCGGAATCGAGACGACGTCCCATGGCCTCCGCATCGACCTCGGGGCGGTGGGGCGGTGAGAAGAAGAAGACGTAAAGCAGGGCAAGGAGGCCGAGCTTGGCGGCGATCACCCAGCCGAGGTGGCGACGCAAGGCAGGCCACCAGCCGGCGTGGCTTGGTTCAACTGATGGATCGTGGTCCGGGGATGCCATCGCCGCATGCGGTCCCGTCGGGACAGGCCGCCATGATAATTAGCGATTACTAATATTGCAAACCGACCGCCCAGGCCGCGAGGCGCAATGCCTCAGCCCAGCGTCTGGTTCAGCAATTGGGCCAGTCGCCACGCGGCTTGGCGGATGCGTTGCTCCGCCAGTGGTCGTTGGGCGTCGAGGTACCCGTCGTCCATCGCATGGGTGGCCGGGTAGAGGCCGCGCGCCTCGATCAGGCGGCAGGATTCCTTGGCCCAGGCCATCGGCATCACGTCGTGCGCCGAGGGTGCCGGGTAGGACGGCCACGGCAGGGCATCGAGCCGGTCCGAGTAGGTCGCGAGGTCGAACCCCCGGCTACGCAGCAGGTAGTAGTCCCAGATCGAGTGCAGGTTGGTGCCCATCACGCCGTCGACGTAGTCCTTGCGCGCGTAGGCCTCGGGTTCGATCGGCGTGCGCAGGCTGACCTGGAAGCGGTTGCCGCCGGCATCGTCGCGGTCGCCGGCATGCATCGGCTGGTGGACGTCGCCGACGAAGTGGACGATGAACTTCAGCGCATCGCGGCGCGCCGCGAGCGGTTGGCTGCGGTCGGCCAGGATCAGGCGCTGCCGCTCGATCGCCGAGACCACGCAGTTGCCGTCCGGGCAGTCGCGGGCCTCGTCGAAACTGCAGCCCCCGCCCTCGGCGTTGATGTAGTGCCAGCGCGAGGTGGCCTTGAAGCGTTCCGGGTCGGTGTTGCGCAGGTCGTCGGCCCAGTTGGCCACGCCGGCGAGGGTGGGATCGGGCTCGCCCGCCAGCAGGCGCGCGACTTCGGCCTTGGCCTTGGGGTCCAGGTGGCGCTCCGCCAGCTCGGCGACCATGCGATGGCCGAGTGCGCCCCAGGCCCATGCGACCGGGATGACGGCGAACAGGCACAGGCCGAGCAGGGCGGCCCGGGACTTGGGGGATGAAGGAAGAAAACGGGCCATGGGGGCAGGATAGCCCGCCACGGCCCGCGGAGGGAACCGGATCAGGTGTCGATCAGAAGTGCATCACGTAGGCGATGCCGTAGACCGACGGGTCGATGTTCACCGTGTTGTTGGTGCCCAGGTCGGCGCCGTTGAGCTTGACGTCGGTGTCGATGTCGATCTTGCGGTAGTCGATGCGGATCGCGCCCTTCTCGCTGACCTGGAAGTCCACGCCGATGTGGCCGGCGAGGCCCCAGGAGTTGGAGAGGTCGAGGTTGGTGCCGTCGATCGCGCCTTCGGTCTTGGTGCTGAAGAAGGTGGTGTAGTTCAGGCCCACGCCGACGAACGGGCGGACCTTGCCCTGGCCGAAGTGGTACTGCAGCGATACCGTCGGCGGCAGGTGCTTGGTGGAGCCGACCTTGCCGACGCCGACCACGTTGATGTCGTGCTGGAAGGGCAGGGCCGCGAGGATCTCGACGCCCAGGTTGTCCTTGAGGAAGTATTCGCCGGTGATGGTCGGGCGGGCGTTGCTGCCGATGTCCATCTTCAGGTTGCCCAGCGGGGTCGCGGTCAGGGTGCCGTTGTCGCTCTTCGGGTTGACGTTGTGGACGCCGACGCCGAGGGTCCAATGGCCGGCGGATTGGGCGAAGGCGGGCATCGCGGCCAGGGCGAGGGAAGCGGCGAGGGCGTAGCGGACGAGTTTCATTTGGGGGCTCCAGTGGCCTTTCGTTTCAACTGGCGGCAAGTCTCCGCCCGTCCCGCACCCCGGTTCTTGACCACGATCAAATCCGGGCGAAATCCCGTCCGCGCCATGCCGAAGGTAGAATGACGGCATCCGCGCACCCTTCCAGCAGGAGCTTTCCATGGCCATCAAGGTCGGCATCAACGGTTTCGGTCGCATCGGGCGCTGCGTGTTCCGCGCGGCGGTGCAGAACTTCGGCGACGACATCGAGATCGTCGGCATCAACGACCTGCTGGAGCCGGACTACCTGGCCTACATGCTCCGCTACGATTCCGTGCACGGCCGCTTCAAGGGCGACGTGAAGGTCGAGGGTGGCCACCTGGTCGTCAACGGCAAGACCATCCGCCTGACCGCGGAACGCGACCCGGCCAACCTGAAGTGGGACGAGGTCGCCGCCGACGTGGTGATCGAATCCACCGGCATCTTCCTGGACAAGGCCGGCGCCGAGAAGCACCTGGCCGCGGGCGCGAGGAAGGTGATCATGTCCGCGCCGTCGAAGGACGACACCCCGATGTTCGTGCATGGCGTCAACTGCGCCACCTATGCCGGACAGGCGATCATCAGCAATGCCAGCTGCACCACCAACTGCCTGGCCCCGCTGGCCAAGGTGCTGCACGACAAGTGGGGCATCAAGCGCGGCCTGATGACCACCGTGCACGCCGCCACCGCGACCCAGAAGACCGTGGATGGCCCGAGCAACAAGGACTGGCGCGGTGGCCGCGGCATCCTCGAGAACATCATCCCGTCCTCCACCGGCGCGGCCAAGGCGGTCGGCGTGGTGCTGCCCGACCTCAAGGGCAAGCTGACCGGCATGAGCTTCCGGGTGCCGACCTCCGACGTCTCGGTGGTCGACCTCACCGTCGAACTCGAGAACCCGGCGACCTATGCCGAGATCTGCGCGGAAATGAAGGCGCAGTCCGAGGGCGCGCTGAAGGGCATCCTCGGCTACACCGACGAGAAGGTGGTCGCCACCGATTTCCGCGGCGATGCGCGGACCTCGATCTTCGACGCCGAGGCCGGCATCGCGCTGGACAGCACCTTCGTCAAGCTGGTCAGCTGGTACGACAACGAATGGGGCTACAGCAACAAGTGCCTCGAGATGGTCAAGGTGGTTGCGGCGAAGTAAGCGCCGCCTGCCCTCGATGAAGCCCCGCCGCGCGGGGCTTCGTTTTTTCGCCACGCATCCAAGGGAAGCGCCATGTCCATCCTCCGCATGACCGACCTCGACCTCGCCGGCAAGCGCGTGCTGATCCGCCAGGACCTCAACGTGCCGGTGGCCGATGGCAAGGTGACCTCCGACCAGCGCATCACCGCGTCGATCCCGACCATCAAGCTCGCGCTGGAGCAGGGCGCGGCGGTGATGGTGACGTCCCACCTAGGGCGCCCGAAGGAAGGCACGTGGAGCGCCGCCGACTCGCTGGCCCCGGTGGCGGCGCGGCTGTCCGAACTGCTCGGTTTCGACGTGCCGCTGGTGCGCGATTACCTCGATGGCGTGGACGTGCAGCCGGGCCAGCTGGTGCTGCTCGAGAACTGCCGCATGAACGTCGGCGAGGGCAAGGACGACGAGTCGCTGTCGCAGAAGTACGCCGCGCTGTGCGACGTGTTCGTGATGGATGCCTTCGGCACCGCGCACCGCGCGCAGGCGTCGACGCATGGCGCGATCCGCTTCGCGAAGCAGGCCGCGGGCGGCCCGCTGCTGATGGCCGAGCTCGACGCGCTGGCCAAGGCGTTGCAGCATCCGGCGCGGCCGCTGCTGGCGATCGTCGCCGGCAGCAAGGTCAGCACCAAGCTGGAACTGCTGTCCTCGCTGGTCGGCAAGGTCGACCAGCTGATCGTCGGCGGCGGCATCGCCAACACCTTCATCGCCGCGATGGGTCACGGCGTCGGCAAGTCGCTGGTGGAGATGGACCTGGTCGACACCGCCAGGCAGATCATGGCCGATGCGAAGGCGCGCGGCGCCGAGGTCCCGTTGCCGACCGACGTGGTGGTGGCGCCGGCGTTCGCCGCCGATGCGCCGGCCACCATCAAGCCGATCGACGCGGTCGGCGCCGACGACATGATCCTGGACATCGGCCCGCACACCGCGCAGGCCTATGCGGCGCTGATCGCGAAGGCCGGCACCGTGGTGTGGAACGGCCCGGTGGGGGTGTTCGAGTTCGACGCCTTCGGCCACGGCACCGAGGCGGTGGCGCGCGCAATCGCCGCTTCGCCCGCGTTCTCCATCGCAGGTGGCGGCGACACGCTGGCGGCTGTGGAAAAATACCGGATCGAATCCGACGTCTCCTACATTTCCACCGGCGGCGGCGCGTTCCTGGAGTTCCTGGAAGGCAAGCAACTGCCGGCGGTCGCGGCGTTGGAAGCGCGCAATCGGTGATACCGTTCGTCCCCTCGATGGAGGGGATGCGAATGCGATGGATTGCAGGGCTGCTGGCGCTGTTGCTGGCGGCGAACGTGGCGGCGGAAGACTTCAGGAATGGCGGCTTTTCGTTCTCGACGGGTGCGCCGCCGGCTTTCGCCGAAGACCGTCCACTACCGGCCGCGTGGCCGGCTGATGCGCCGGGCGCGAATGACGAACAGTGGCGCTACTGGCGCTACGACGTCCAGGCCGACAGGCGCGATGGTGCCGACGTCGCCTATACCGATTACGTCTTCGAGCCGCGTTCGCAAGGCAACATCGCGGATGCGGGGCGCTTCGAGATTCCGTTCAACCCGGAATACCAGGCGCTGACGATCCACCGCGTGGAGCTCAGGCGCGACGGTACGTGGTCGTCGCGGCTGAAGCCCGCCGACATCACCATCGCCCGCCGCGAGCGCCAGTTCGAGCAGGACATCTCGGACGGGCTGGTGGCCGCGCTGCTGGTGATCGAGGATGTCCGCCCCGGCGATGTCGTGCGCATCAGCTGGTCGATCAAGGGCAGCAATCCGATCCTGGCCGGCCAGTTTTCGGAACAGGTGGCGTTGGCCTACGGGCACCCGATGCTGGATGTCAGGCTGCGTGCGATCTATCCGGCCGGAACCCGGATCGCGGTGCACCGCGAGAACGGTGCGCCGGAGCCGCGCATCGCCGATGGCGGCGCCAACGTCGTGGTCGAGGTCGGTGCCAGCCGGGTTGATCGCCTGGTGAACGATGGCGACTACCCGGAGTGGTTCCAGCCGTGGCCGAAGGTCCAATTCGGTCCCGAGAGGTCCTGGCGCGAGGTGGTGGCATGGGCCTTGCCGCTGTATCCCGACAAGACGCGGGCCACGCTGCCGGCCGACCTCGAGCAACGGATCGCGAGCTGGAAGGCCTTGCCCTCCGAAGCCGAGCGGCTGACGGCCGCGCTGCGCGCGGTGCAGGACGAGGTGCGGTACTTCGGCGTCGAAACCGGCGCCAGTTCGCATCGGCCGCGCGCACCCGAGGAGGTGTGGGCGCGGCGCTACGGCGATTGCAAGGACAAGGCCTGGTTGCTGTCGACCCTGCTCGCCAGGATCGGCGTGCGCGCGGAACCCGCGCTCGCCGCCACCCACCTGGGCCGGAGCGTCAATGGCTATGCGCCCGGCGCCGATGTCTTCAACCATGTGATCGTCCGCGCGTGGGTCTCCGGCAAGCCGGTGTTCGTCGATCCGACCTATCGCCTGCAGGGCGGGGATCCGCGCGACGGCAACCTGTCCGCCTACGGGTTCGTGTTGCCGGTCGTGGCCGGCAGCACCGCGCTGGTGGAAGTGCCGGCGCCGGCCATCGCCAAGACCGGGATCGCGGTCAGCGAGCGCTATTCGCCAGACGGAGAGGGCATGCGCCTGGAGGTGACCACGCGGTACACCGGTTCGATGGCGAACCAGGTCCGGCGTTCCTTCGACGAGGAGCGTGCCGAAGAGCGCGAGCGCCGCTACCGCGAGTACTATGCCAAGCGCCACGGCGCGGTCGAGGTCGCCGCGCCGATCGCGGTGGAGGACGATCGCGCGGGCAACCTGCTCGTGGTCAAGGAAGCCTATCGGCTGGCGTCCCCGTGGCGGGCCGAAGGGGATGTCCGCGGCCTCGACCTCGAGGCGCAGGCGTTGTCCGGCATCTCCGACCTGCCGGCCCGTACCGAGCGCAACGGACCGCTCGACTTCGCGTGGCGGGGACGCTACGTGCAGGAAGTGGTCGTCGAGGCGCCGAAGGGATGGTCGCCTCGCTTCTCCCGCGAGGATGCCAAGGCATCCAACGCCTCCTTCAGTTTCCGGCGGACCCTCGAACCGACCGCGACGGGCGCGATCCTGCGGCACGAAATGGAAGTCCTGGAGCGCGAGGTTCCGTTGCAGGGCGTGGGCGCGCACGTGGCTGCACTGCGCAAGGTGGGGGAGGGGCTGCATTCGAGGTTGCGCTATCGGGCGCCCGCCACGGCGGAGGCTGCGGACCGCGAGGCGCGCCTCCAGGACCTGCTCCGCGATGTGCTCGACCAACGCTAGGGGAACTGCATGCACGCCTTGAGACTCACCATCGCCTGCGCCCTCGCATTCGCCGCGGGTGCGCTGCCTGCCGCGGAACCGACTGCCTTCGATGCCGCCGCGGCATGGCGGGGGTTCCTTGCCAAGGGCACCGCCGACGACGTCAACGCCGCGATCAACGCGATCGATGCCGTCGGGTACGACGGGGCCGGCGTGGATGCCGACAAGTGCAAGGCGCAGGCCGGCGCATTGGCGGCCGCCCGCGCCCGCGTGCCGGTCTCGATGGCGCTGCAGCGTGCGGCCCTGCTGTGCGCCGAGGCGAACGGCGACAGGTCGATCGCGGAGTCCGCGACGCAGGCCATGGCGAGCCTGGCGCGCCATGCCCTGGCCGAGGCCGACCGCGGCGCCTGGCCGCGCCCGGTCCGGATCGTCCTGCCCGGCGATGCGACCGCGCTGTATGCCTCCGCAGGCATGTCGGTCCACTACGAAATCTTCATGCAGCTGCATCCGGCGCCCTATTTCCCCTTCCTGCTCGCGGCGGCGCCGGTGACCGGCGGGCCTGAGAAGCACATCCAGTTCGATTACGTGGACACCTTGGCGCAGGTCGATCGGGGGGCGCGGGCCTACGGCACGCCGCGGCTGCGGATGGGCTACGTCGATGGCTTCGTGGGCAGCGCCGCGAAGGCAGGCACGGTGTCCGCGGTCGACTACCAGGCGTTCATGGACGCGGCGGGCGAGTCGTCCCCGCAGGCCAAGGTGGCCGCGGTGCGCGATGCCGCGGCGAATGGCGGGATCGGTTCCGCCACCACATGGCTGACGGTATGCGGGCTGAACCCGGCCAAGGGGTGCGCGGATGGATTGGTGGACGCGCTGCTCCCAGGCGCGGAGGCGCGCCACGCCTATCCGATGCTGCTGCTCGCGCTCGCCTATGCGGAGGGCATCGGTGTCACGCGCGATCCCGCTGCAGCGAAGGCGATGCTGGATGCGGCGGACAAGGCGTGGGACCGGCGTGGCGCATCCGTCGAATACGTCGAATTGTGGTCGGTCCTGCATCCAGGGGTGGCGTTGCCCGCGGACCTGGCGACCCGGCTCCGCGAAGCCGCCGCAGCGGGGAATGGGACCGCCGCGGCGCTGGCGCTTTCGCTGCGGATGGCCCGCGAGAAGGGCTTCGTGTTGTCGGCGGCGGACGAGGCCGAGCTGGCGCGCCCCGAGAACAACGGTATCGGCGCGGGATTCATGAGGTTGGCCGGCTGGTACGAAGATCGCGACAAGAAGAAGTCCGACGCCTACCTCGAACGCGCCGCGCAAGCCGACAACGCCGAGGCGCTGCGGCGTTTGGCGTACCGGTTGCGGGAGGCCGGTGGCAGCAAGCCCCCGACCGCCGAGGCGATGGCCTGGTTCGAGCGTGCCGCGAACGGTGGCGATGTCTACGCGATGTACTACGCGGGCTACCAGGCGTATCGGCAAGGCAACCTGCAGCGCGCCGAGGACTGGATGGTGCCCGCAGCGATCCGCGGCGACGTCGACGCGATGTTCTTCCTCGCCAGCCTGTGGGAAGACAACACGAAGGGCCTGGAAGGCGATGCCGCCCGGGCAGCCAAGGTCTACGAGTCGATGTCCGCGAGCGAGGAATACGGTGCGCGCGCCCGTCGTGCGCTTTCCGAGATGGCGATCGCCGGCAATGGCATGCCCAAGGACTTGGCCAAGGCGCGTGCATGGTTGGAGCAGGATGCGAATGCGGGCGACCTGGAATCGCAGGTATCGCTGGGTGCCAACCTGCTGTACGCACGCCTCGGTCCGGCCGACGAAGTGGCGGGCCGCCGCTGGATGGAACGCGCGATCGAGGGCAAGTCCACCGATGCGATGGACCAGTTCGGCCTGTGGCTGCACAACCGGGGCAAGACCGATGCCGACCGCCTTCGCGGCGCCGCGCTGAGTCGTCAGGCGGCGGAAGCGGGAGGCGTGTCCGAAATGAACAACGCCGCCTGGATGCTCTGCGTCTCCCCGCATGCGGCCGTGCGCAACGTGGCCGATGGCATGCAGCTCGCCCGCAAGATCGAAGCGATGCCCGACATCACCCCGGGCACCCTGGACACGGTCGCGGCCTGCTACGCGGCCAACAACGAGTTCGGCCATGCCGCCGAGCTGCAGGCGCGGGTCATCGCGGAGATGAAGCGCTATGCACAGCCGAACGAAGAGAGCATCAAGGAAATGACCGAGCGACTCGCCCTGTACAAGGCAGGCAAGCCGTACATCGAGTCGATCGAGGAAACTGCGACGGACTGAAGTCGATTGCAGCGCGGGCGGGCCGCACGCCACCGCATCGGCGTGCTAGCGTGCGGGCTCCACTGGAGCCCAATGCGCATGTCCGAACACCGCCGCCGCACCCGCATCGTCGCGACCCTCGGCCCGGCCACCGATCCGCCCGAGGTCCTGGAGGCGGTCTTGCGCGCCGGGGTCGATGTCGTGCGGCTGAATTTCTCGCACGGCGATCCGTCGGCGCAGGTGGCGCGTGGCGAGGCGGTGCGGGCGATGGCCGCGCGGATCGGTCGCGAAGTCGGCATCCTCGCCGACCTGCCGGGCCCCAAGATCCGGGTCGAGACCTTCGCCGCCGGCAAGGTGCAGCTGAAGGCCGGCAACCGCTTCGACCTGGTGGCCAGCCTGGATGCGCCGCCCGGTGACGAGACCCAGGTCGGCGTGAGTTACCTCGAATTGCCGGGCGACGTGGTGCCGGGCGACGTGTTGCTGCTCGACGACGGCGTGGTCCAGCTGCAGGTCACCGCCGTGCTGGGCGAACGCATCGCCACCACCGTCCTCAACGACTGCTTCCTCTCCAACCGCAAGGGCCTCAACAAGCAGGGCGGCGGCTTGTCGCTGGGCGCGATCACCGAGAAGGATCGCGAGCTGATCGCGATCGCGGCGGGCATGGACGTGGACTTCATCGCGGTCTCGTTCTGCCGCAATGCGGACGACATGCACGAGGCGCGCCGGGTGGCGAAGGCGCACGGCAGCAGCGCGGCGCTGGTGGCGAAGATCGAGCGCGCCGAGGCGATCGAGCACCTGGCCGAGATCGTGGACGCCAGCGACGTGGTGATGGTGGCGCGCGGCGACCTCGGCGTGGAGATCGGCGACGCGGAGTTGCCCGGCTTGCAGAAGAAGATCATCCGCGAGGCGGTGGCGCGCGAGAAGGTGGTGATCACCGCGACCCAGATGCTGCAGTCGATGGTGGACAGCCCGATCCCGACCCGCGCGGAGGTGCTCGACGTCGCCAACGCGGTGATCGACGGCACCGACGCGGTGATGCTGTCGCAGGAGAGCGCGGCCGGCAGCTGGCCGGTGAAGGCGGTCGAGGCGATGGCGCGGATCTGCGTGGGTGCGGAGAAGCAGTTCATCGCCGACACCGATTTCGAGGCGGCGCCGCGCGGCCTGGAACGCGCCGACCAGGCCATCGCGATGGCCACCATGTTCCTGTCCGAGCACATCGGCGTGCGCGGGGTGGTGGCGATGACCGAGTCCGGCGGCACCGCGCGCTTCCTGTCGCGCTTCCGTTCGTCGGTCCCGATCTTCGCGTTCTCGCGGCATGCGCCGGCCCGCCGGAAGATGGCCCTGATGCGCGACGTGTTCCCGATGGACTACGACAGCCGTGGTCAGACCCCGCGCGAGGCCGCGCGCGGCAGCATCCGGTTGCTGGTCGATGCCGACCTGCTGCATCCCGGCGACCGCGTGGTATTCACCAGCGGTGAGCACATGGAAACCCGCGGGGCGACCAATACCCTGCGCCTGCTGCAAGTGGGGCATGACGGCCACGCCGAGGGATTGGGGGATTTGTGAATGCGCCCATGGCGCGTTGGCGCCATGCTCGGTGCTAGGATCGACCATTCACCACTGGGAGGGCGCGGGATGCGCAAGACAGGGATGTGGATCGCGGGGCTGGGGTGCCTGCTGGGGATTGCCCAGGCATCGGCAGGCGAAAGGATCAAGGTCAAGGACGAGGGCGGCATCAGCGAGTCATGGAACCTCGCGCCCGGCACCAAGTTGGTGGTGCCGCCGTATCCGCCCGAGCACGCGGCGAACAAGGCGGATGTTTGCGTCGCGGTGGGCTACCTGGTCGGCAAGGATGGGGCGACCTCCGAGTTCTCGATGCTGAAGAGCTGGTCTGGCGCCAAGCCGGCTGGCGACGCGAATGCGTATTGGGGCGCGTTCGCCCGCTATGCATCGGCGGCTCTGTCGCAGTGGCGGTTCGCGCCCAAGCCCGAGGTGGCCGACCCCAAGCCGGTCTACACGGTGGCGACGTTCGCGTTCTCCGACCATCCGACGCCCGAGTTGCGCGCGCACTGCGCGATCCCGAGCTTGCAGATGCACCTGCTCGAACTGCGGAACGATCCCAGGATGGGCCGGAAGATGAGCCGCGGGATCTTCGCCCAGTTGGAGATCGATCCGCTCATGGAGCAGAAGTACTGGGCCCTGAGGCGCGCCAATGCGGAGGCGACCGTGCCCAAGCCGATCCCGGCGCCGCGTCCGACCCCGCCGCCGAAGCCCTGAGCCTGCGGGGCCGATATAATGCCGGCTTCCCTCGAGCCGGCATGGGCCACCACATGAGCATCGAACAACTCGCCGAAACCGCCCGCGCGATGGTCGCGCCGGGCAAGGGCATCATCGCCATCGATGAATCCTCCGGTACCTGCGCCAAGCGGTTCGCCGGCGTCGGCATCGAGAACACCGAAGAGAACCGCCGCGCCTACCGCGAGCTGCTGCTGACGGCGCCCAACGCCAACCAGTACCTGTCCGGCGCGATCCTGTTCGACGAGACCATCCGCCAGTCCACCCGGTCCGGGATCCCGTTCGCCAAGTACATGGCCGACAACGGGATGATCCCGGGGATCAAGGTCGACAAGGGCACGCATGCCTTGGCGGGCTTCCCCGGCGAGCTGGTCACCGAGGGCCTGGATGGCCTTCGCGAACGCCTGGCCGAGTACTACAAGCTCGGCGCCCGCTTCGCGAAGTGGCGCGCGGTCATCAACATCGGCGAGGACATCCCGTCCGGCACCTGCATCGAGGCCAACGCCCATGCGCTGGCGCGCTATGCCGCGCTGTGCCAGGAGCAGGGCCTGGTGCCGATGGTGGAGCCGGAAGTGCTGATGGACGGCGACCACGACATCGAGACCTGCTACGAGGTCACCGAGGTCACCCTGCGCGCGCTGTTCGACGCGCTGTACAACCAGAACGTGATGCTGGAAGGCACGATCCTGAAGGCGTCGATGGTGGTGGCGGGCAAGGGCTGCGACGAGCAGGCCAGCGTCGAGGAAGTGGCCGAGTCCACCCTGATGTGCCTGAAGTCGGCGGTGCCGGCGATCCTGCCGGGGATCGTGTTCCTGTCCGGCGGCCAGAGCGACGAGGATGCCACCGCGCACCTCGACGCCATGAACCGGATGGGCCCGAACCCGTGGCCGCTGTCGTTCTCCTACGGCCGCGCCATGCAGCAGGCCGCGCTCAAGCTGTGGGCGCAGGACATGCAGGGCAACTACGCCAAGGCGCAGCAGACCGTGTTCGAGCGCGCCAAGGCCAATGGCCTGGCCGCGCTGGGCCAATGGGAAGGCTGAGTCATCAGTCGTCGCAAGCCGACCTGATCCATCCCGCGGACGCCGGCCTCGTGCCGGCGTTCGCGTATGCGCCGCCGGGCGCGCGGCGTATGCTGCCGTGACCACCGCCCGGACCGGACGATGACCGCCACCCCGCCTCCCTTGCCGCCGGAAGCCGTCGCCGCCATGCAACGCGGCGACTGGATCGCGGCGATCCGCGCGATCCGGCAGGCCGGCGGGCTCGACCTGCAGGCGGCCAAGCGCGCGCTCGAGGCGCATGCCCGCGAGTACGCCGAGGCGCAGGTCCGCGCCCGCGGGGGCAGCGGCACGCCGACTATGATGCTCGCGGACGAGGATCACTGCCGCCTCGGGGA
>JAFLEC010000140.1 GCA_017302095.1 Lysobacterales bacterium
TGACGAAGCCGTTCACGCGGGAAGAACTGCTCGGAGCGATTCGGACGTACGTCAACGCCTGACCGGGGGGTAGGGCACGCATGGCACGCATTCTGCTGATCGAGGATTCGCCGACCGAAGCGGCGGTGATGGTCCAGTTGCTAGAGCGCAACGGCCACCATGTCACGACCTCGGGCAATGCCGAGGACGGCATCGCCAGTTGCAAGCGAGACAAGCCCGACCTCGTCCTGATGGACGTCGTCCTGCCCGGCATGAACGGGTTCCAGGCCACTCGCGCACTGTCCCGCGATGCCGACACCAGCCATATCCCGGTCCTGATCGTGAGCACCAAGGGCCTCGACACCGACCGGGTCTGGGGTCTGCGGCAGGGCGCCAAGGACTACATCGTCAAGCCGCCGCGCGAGCAGGACCTGATCGCGCGCATCAACGCACTGGTCGGGCACTGACGCGATGGCCAAGCGCGGCAAGAACAAGCAGAAGCCCGCCAAGCCGCTGCCTGCGCAAGCGGAGCAGCCGGCGGTGGAGCTTGCGGCGGCTGTCGACGAGGCGGTTGCGGCTGTCGAACCGATGGCGACGCCGGCCGCAAGCGAATCCGAGGTGGAGGTCCGGCCCTCGGCGCCGGTCTCGAAGCGCGGGCGCGACGTGCCGCGGCGCGCCCGCGATTCTCGTTCGCCCTTCCTGGTGCTCGCAGACTACGAACAACGCAGCCTGGCCCACGTCGCTGGCCTGCCCGAACAGCTGGATGCCCCTGGCCTCTGGCGTGGCGTGGCCTACCGGGTCGGGGCGCACCGACTGGCCTCGGGTTTCGACGAGGTGGTCGAGATCCTGTCGATGCCGGCAGTGACGCCGATCCCCGGGGCCGAGTCGTGGATGCTGGGGGTCGCCAACGTGCGCGGCACGCTGCTGCCCGTGGTCGACCTCAAGCAGTTCCTCGAGGGCGAGCGCACTGTCATCCACGAGAGCCAGCGCGTCCTGGTCGTCCGTCAGTCGGGTGGCGATGTCGCGGTGACCATCGACGAATTGTTCGGCCAGCGCAGTTTCGTCGAGGCGCAGGGTGTCGACCTCGATGGCGTCGCGGATGGCCGTTACGCCCATTTCATCGATCGCGCCTATCGCGTGAACGACCAGGCGTGGGGCGTCTTCAGCCTCGAGCGCCTGACCCGTACCCCCGAATTCCGCCAAGCCGCCGCGTAGTCCGCGGCCAACTCCGCAAGCCTGAGGTCGCAACATGAGCACTCTGATGGATTCCGTCGCCGGCAAGGGCCGCAACCTCAGCACCAATGCGTGGATCGCACTGCTGGTAGGGTCGCTGGTGGTGTTCGCGGGCAATACCCTGTACGCCACGACCAAGGCGTCGCGACTCGGTAGCGCCAGCACCGCAGCCTCGCGCCTGCAGTTGAACTCGCAGCGCCTCGCCAACCAGGGGCGTGAAGCGATCGGTGGCGACGCGGCGGCGTTCGAAGCGTTCAAGGCGACGAAGCTCGAAGTCGACACGGACATCAAGACGCTCAACGAGCGCTTCGGTGACGAAGTAGGCGTGTCCGGGCCGATTCGCACGGTCAGCGCCACCTGGGATCCGCTGTCCAAGCGCGCCGACGAAGTCACCGGCTCCCAGCAGGCGGTGCTGGGCCTTGCAGGCAAGGCGGACAGCTTCACCGCCAAGGTCCCGCAGTTGCAGGCGCAGTTGAACGAAGTCGTCCGCGGTCTGGCCACGGGTGGCGCCGGCTCCGGCCAGGTATTCACCGCGCTGCAGCAGGTGGTGACCTCGGCGGCCATGGCCCGCCGCATCGCCGAATTGCGGGCGGGTGGTTCGGGCGCGCAGGTGGCGGCCGGCGCGCTCGGTCGCGACGCCGCGGTGTTCGATCGTTCGATGAACGCCCTGCGCAATGGTGGCGCCGACATCCAGCGCGTGACTGCCGCAGGCGCGGTCGGGCCGCTCAACCAGGCCTTCACGCTCTGGCAGGGCATGAAGACCGACCTGAACGCGATCGTCGCCAGCTCCGGCAACCTGATCAAGGCGCAGAGCTCGGCGGAAGCGCTGGCGACCGGCTCCGACAAGTTGCTGTCGGACAGCGAAAACCTGTTCGCCGCGTTCACCTCCTTCGGTTCGCTGAAGGACACCAGCGTCATCGGCGGCGTCTGGGTCAGCATCCTGTCCGGCCTGCTGGCGCTGGCAGCCCTCGCGGGCCTGATCTGGTCGCTGGGCCGCGCCAACCGCCTGCGCTATCAGACCACCAAGGAACTCAACGACCGCAACCAGGAGGCGATCATGCGCCTGCTGGACGAAATGGGCTCGCTCGCGGAAGGCGACCTGACCGTGAAGGCGACCGTGACCGAGGACATGACCGGCGCGATCGCGGACTCGATCAACTTCGCGGTCGAGCAGCTGCGCACCCTGGTGGCCACGATCAACGACACCTCGGTGCAGGTCTCCGCCAGCGCGCAGGAAACCCAGGCCACCGCCATGCAGCTGGCCGACGCCGCCGAGCACCAGGCGCAGGAGATCAACTCCGCGACCGACCGCATCAACGAGATCGCGACCAGCATTAACGAGGTTTCCCGCAGTTCTGCAGACTCCGCGGAAGTGGCGCGCCGTTCGGTGCAGATCGCGACCAACGGCGCCGGCGTGGTGCGGCAGACGATCGCCGGCATGGACAGCATCCGCGACCAGATCCAGGAAACCTCCAAGCGCATCAAGCGCCTGGGTGAAAGCTCGCAGGAAATCGGCTCGATCGTGGAACTGATCAACGACATTTCCGAACAGACCAACATCCTGGCGCTGAATGCGGCCATCCAGGCGGCCTCGGCCGGCGAGGCGGGCCGCGGGTTCGCGGTGGTGGCCGACGAAGTGCAGCGACTCGCGGAACGCTCCTCCAACGCGACCAAGCGCATCGAGTCGCTGGTGCAGACGATTCAGGCCGATACCAACGAGGCGGTCAGCTCGATGGAACAGACCACCTCGGAAGTGGTCGCGGGTGCCCGACTCGCCGAGGACGCGGGTACCGCGCTGGGCGAGATCGAAAAGGTGTCGGCGGACCTGTCGAACCTGATTGAAGGGATCTCGGTCTCGGCGGCGCAGCAGTCGCATGCCGCCACCGACATCACCCAGACCATGAACACCATCCAGTCGATCACCGCGCAGACGTCGCAGGGTGCCAGCCAGACCGCCGAGTCGATCGGCAACCTCGCGCAGCTCGCCGCCGACCTGCGTCGTTCGGTCGCCGACTTCAAGCTGCCGGCCTGACGGAAAGGTAGCCCCGGCATGAACGGCCCCGTCCACCAGGCCCGCCCCGACCGTGCGCGGGGCCATAGCGGAGCGTCCCGATGACGACGGCGTTGCGTGATGCCATCGACCACACCGCGCTCGGCTGGGTGAAGCCCGAGATCGACGAGACCCTGCGCCAGGCGCGGATCGAGATCGAAGCCCACCTCGAGGACGCCGCCGATGGCGCGTCCATGCGTGCCTGCGCCGACCACCTGCACCAGGTGCTGGGCACCCTGCGCATGCTCGAACTGCATGCGCCGGCGATGGTCGCGGACGAAATGGAGCAGCTGGCGCGTGCGCTGGCTGCCGGCGGGGTCGACGCGCGCGAAGAAGGCTTTGCCGCGCTGATGCGCGGCATCGTGCAGCTCCCCGATTACCTGGAACGGCTGCAGGGCGGCCATCGCGACATCCCGATCGTCCTGCTGCCCCTGCTGAACGAGTTGCGCACTGCGCGCGCGGTCGCGCCGCTGGCGCAGGACGCGCTGCCGAGCCTGCTGGTCGAACCGACCGAGGCCGAGTTGGAGCACGCCCGCGGAAGCCTGGCGGGCCGCAACCGTGCGCTGCTCGATACCGTGGCCGCCGCGCTCAAGGAAGACCTGCTTCGGGTCAAGGATGCGCTCGACCTGCAACTGCGCGCGGGCCTGGCCGACGTTGCAGGCCTGCAGCCGCAGGCCGATGCGCTCGAGCGCATCGGCGAGACCCTCGGGATGGTGGGCCTGGATGCCGCGCGTGGCGTGGTGCTCGAACAGCGGCGGGTGGTGCGAGACATCGCCACGGGCGTCCGACCGCCCAGCGAAGACGCGCTGTTGGAAGTCGCGGGCGCGCTCATCCAGATCGACCATTCGCTGGACGACCAGGTTTCGCGGCTTGGCCAAGGCCCCGCGGAAGGCAGCGAGGACCAACTGGCGCAGGAATCGCGCAAGGTCATGGGCGCGCTGTCGCGCGAGGCTGCTGCGAACTTCGCCGAAGTCCGCAACGCCTTCGTCGCCTTCGTAGAGACCAACTGGGACCATGCGAGCCTGGAGCCGGTGCCACGCCTGCTCGCGGAAGTCGCCGGTGCCATGCGCATCCTGCAGTTGCCTGAGCCCGCCGGATACCTCGAGGCACTCAGGCGTTACAGCCAGGCGGAATTGCTGGAGAAGCGCCAGGTCCCGGGTGGCCGCGAGCTCGACACCCTGGCCGAAGCCCTCGCCGGGATGGAGTACTACCTGGAGTCATTGCGCGATCCGCTCGGGCAACGCCTCGACCTGCTTGAACGTGCCCGTGCCAGCATCGAGGGACTTGGATATTGGCCGCTCGACGATGGCGGCCAGCAACCCGACGACCATGGTGCAGGGGCCGAGTCGGGGATGCCCGCCGCACCGGAGCTGACGCCTGCGCAGTCCCCGGCCGAACCAGTGGCGGCGGTCGTGGTGACCACGCAGCCAGGCACGCCGGCACTCAGCGCCGGCTTCGATGCCGCGGGCGACGAGATCGACGACGAAATCCGCGAGATCTTCCTCGAGGAGTTCCAGGAGGAAATCGCCAACCTCGACGAGCTCCTGCCCGTCTGGCGCCGTGGTCCGGACGACCTGGAGCAGTTGCGCCCGATCCGGCGCGTCTTCCATACGCTCAAGGGTAGCGGGCGACTGGTCGGCGCGAAGACGCTGGGCGAGTTCAGCTGGCACGTCGAGAACATGCTGAACCGCGTGCTCGATGGGTCTCGCTCGGCCAGTCCCGCGGTCGTCGCATTCGTGTCGCAGGTGCGGGATGTGTTGCCGCAACTGCATGCGGCCCTGCGCGGGGAGGCGAGCCTGTCGGTGGACCTCGCGGCGATGGAGGGCGTGGCCGATCGCCTCGGCGCTGGCGAGGAAGTCCTGCTGGATGTCGCGCCCGCGCGCGAACCGCAGGTGCCCGCGGGCGAATTCGAAGCGGCGACGCCGGACGGTGCAGCCGGCGATACGACCGCGGTCCGGGTGGATCCTGTCTTGCTGGAAATCCTCGGTACCGAGGTCGGCGGCCACCTGGAAACCATCGATGCCTGGCTCGCTGCCGCGCGCGATGGCGAAGCGGCGGTCAACGACGGACTGCTGCGCGCAATCCACACGCTGAACGGCGCGTTCGCGATGACCGAAGTGCCTTCCGTCACCGCGTTCACGGCGCCTGCGGAAACCTACGTGAAGCGTTTGCTTGCCGCGCGCGCACCGGCCGATGCCGTTGGTGTCTCTGCGCTCGGCGAGATGGCGGAGGCGATCCGCGCGTCCACGCATGCCTTGCAGGCAACGCCGGATCGAGTCCCGGTGTATGCCGGCTTGGCGGCGAGTATCGCCGCGTTGCGGGATACGCTGCCGGAGGCAAGCCTGCCGTTCGTGGTGGATGCGGCGGATACTGCCGACGAGGCCGCCGACGCCGAGCGTCTGGCCGCGGAAGCGGCGGCACAGGCTGCGGCGGAGGAGGAAGCAGCGCGCCTGGAAGCGGAGCGCCTGGCCGCCGAGCAGGCCGAAGCCGAGCGTCTGGCCGCGGAAGCGGCGGCACAGGCTGCGGCGGAGGAGGAAGCAGCGCGCCTGGAAGCGGAGCGCCTGGCCGCCGAGCAGGCCGAAGCCGAGCGTCTGGCCGCGGAAGCGGCGGCAC
>JAFLEC010000141.1 GCA_017302095.1 Lysobacterales bacterium
GGCCTGCCCGCAATGCGCGGTCACCACGCCGGCCGGCCAGGCCGTCCCGGCGGCTGCGGCTACCAAGGTGGACGGCTTCGATTTCGGTCCCGCAGGCGCCACCGCCGCCGCACCCGCCGCGCAACCGGGCAAGGACGTGCAGCCGGCGAAGCCCGCCGCCGATGCCAAGCCGCTCGATCCGTCGATGGTGGTCGCGCCGCGCGCGATCGACCCGCGCGTGGCCTGGCAGCTGCAGTCGATGATGCGCGACGTGGTCAGGCGCGGCACCGCCACCGATGCGAAGGCCTTGGGCCGCGAGGACGTGGGCGGCAAGACCGGTTCCACCAACGACCACCGCGATGCCTGGTTCTCGGGTTTCGGCGGCCCGTACGTGACCACGGTCTGGGTCGGCCGCGACGACTTCAAGTCGCTGGGCTATCGCGAATACGGCGGCAAGGCCGCGCTGCCGATCTGGATCGGCTACATGAAGGTCGCGCTCAAGGACCAGCCGGAACGCCTGCCGGAGCCGCCGGCGGGAATGGTCGAGGTGCGCAGCAACGGCGCCGTCGAGTGGCTGAAGGTCGAGGACGAGGAGCGCATGCGCAACGAGCTCGACATCGCGCCGGAAGAGGACGCGCAACCGGCGGAAGAGGCCTTCGACATCTTCTGAGCGCCGCCACGGCCCATGCGCGTGGGCCGGGCCTGGAGTACAGTCGGGCCAGGCTTGGAAACCGGGGACGCGCGATGCCGACTGCTCGCCAGCACGCCAAGCCGCACGCCCACACCCACGCCGAGACCCGCACGCGCGAACGCCGCCGGCAGGTCGCCCATGCCGCTGCGCGGCTGATGGCGGAGGGTGGCATCCGCGATTTCCACCAGGCCAAGCTCAAGGCGGCGCAGCGCCTCGGCATCCACGACGATGCCTCGCTGCCGCGCAACCGCGAGATCGAGGACGCGCTGCGTGAGTACCAGCGGCTGTTCCTCGGCCAGGACCAGGCCGATGCCCTCCGGCGCCGGCGCGAGGCCGCCCTGCCCGCGCTGGCGTTCTTCCGCGCGTTCGAACCCCGACTGGTCGGACCGGTGCTCGACGGTACCGCCGACGCCAACGCCGCGATCGCCCTGCACCTGCACAGCGACGATCCGGACGCGGTCGCGCGCTGGCTCGAGGACCATGGCATCCCTGCCGAATCGCGCACCCGCCACCTGCGGCTGGATCGCGAACGGGGCCTGGACGCTCCGGTCTGGGTGTTCAGCGCCGAAGGCCTGGGCTTCGACCTGACCGTGCTGCCCGAATCGGTCCTGCGCCAGGCGCCGCTCTCCGCGGTCGACGAGAAGCCGATGCGGCGCGCGTCCGCGGCACAACTGCGCGCACTGTTGGCCGACGAGGAAATCGCCGGCTACGAAGCCGACCGGCGCTGAGCGACTGCGACGCCTGCCCGGAAACGACGACGCCCCGCAGGTGCGGGGCGTCGATGCGCGTTTGCAGTGGCGGATCAGCGGCCAGACATCGGCGTGTAGTCGCGCTGCGGCGCGCCGGTGTAGATCTGGCGCGGGCGACCGATGCGGTTCTCGGGATCTTCCTGCTGCTCCAGCCAGTGGCTGACCCAGCCGGCGGTGCGGGCGATCGCGAACATCACGGTGAACATCTCGACCGGAATCCCCAGCGCCTTGTAAATGATGCCGCTGTAGAAGTCGACGTTCGGGTACAGCTTGCGCTGGATGAAGTAGTCGTCCTTGAGCGCGGCTTCCTCCAGGCGCACCGCCACTTCCAGCAGCGGGTCGTTGACGTTGAGCGCGCTGAGCACGTCGTGCGTCATCTTGCGCACCAGCGCCGCGCGCGGGTCGTAGTTCTTGTACACGCGGTGGCCGAAGCCCATCAGGCGGAAGCCGGATTCCTTGTCCTTGGCCTTGTCCACCGCGGACTTCACGTTCTCCGGCCTGCCGATCTCGGCGAGCATCTTCAGCACCGCCTCGTTGGCGCCGCCATGCGCCGGGCCCCACAGCGCGGCGACGCCGGCGGCGACGCTCACGTAGGGGTTGGCGCCGGTGGAACCGACGAGGCGCACGGTCGAGGTCGAGGCGTTCTGCTCGTGGTCGGCATGCAGGATGAACAGCAGGTCCATCGCCTTGGCGGCGACCGGGTTCAGCTCCAGCGGCTCGCTCGGCACTTCCATCATCATGTGCAGGAAGCGCGTGGTGTAGTCGAGGTTGTTGCGCGGGTAGCGGATCGGCCAGCCGATGGAATAGCGATGGCAGGCGGCGGCGATCGTCGGCACCTTGGCGATCAGGCGGATCGCGGCCAGGCGGCGCTGCTCCGGATCCTCCAGGTTGAGGTCGTTGTGGTAGAAGCTCGCCAGCGAACCGAGCATGCCGGTCAGCATCGCCATCGGGTGGGCGTCGTGGCGGAAGCCGTAGAGGAAGGTGCGGAAGGCCTCGTGCATCATCGTGTGATGCGTGACCTCGTGCTCGAACTTCGCGAGCTCGCCCTGAGTCGGCAGCTCGCCGTGCATCAGCAGGTAGGCGACCTCGGTGAAGGTCGACTTCTCGGCCAATTGCTCGATCGGATAGCCACGGTACAGCAGCACGCCGGCATCGCCATCGATGTAGGTGATCGCCGACTTGCAGCTCGCGGTGGCGCCGAAGCCCGGGTCGTAGGTGAAGCAGCCGGTTTCCTTGGGCAGCCTGGCGATGTCGATGCAGGGCTGGCCCAGGGTCGGGTGCAGGACGGGCATGTCGACGGACTTCTCGCCCGCGGTCAGGGTGATCTGCTCAAGTTCAGGCACGACGCAACTCCGGTGGGGTCCGCGCGACGCCGGCCCGCAGGCCATGCGCCGGCGCATGGGAAGCCGGAATTATCGCACAGGGTCCGGTGAAGGCGACCCGGACGAAAGTCGCATGCGCGGCTCGCCGGGGCCCGGAAACGCGAACGGCCACCGCATGGGTGGCCGTCCTTGCGACGCCTCGCGGGCGCTTACTTCTGGTAGCGCTTGCGGAACTTGTCGACGCGGCCGCTGGTGTCGATCAGCTTGTTCTGGCCGGTGTAGAACGGATGCGAGGACGACGAGACTTCCACCTTGATCAGCGGGTACTCGTTGCCGTCTTCCCACTTCACCGTTTCCTTGCTGGCGAGGGTCGAGCGGGTCAGGATCTTGAAGTCCGAGGTCACGTCCTGGAAGACGACGTCGCGGTATTCGGGATGGATGCCGGCTTTCATGGTTTGAAACCTGAGTTGGAGCGGGACAGAGCCGCGCATTATAGCGACCGCCACGCCAGCGGCGCAAGTCGCGCGTCCGCGGCGGTCAGCGGGCCGCCAGCGCCGCCTCCAGCATGGCGTCGAAGCGGGTCTGGTCGTAGCGGACCAGGATGTCGACGTTGTCCGGGGCGCCGCCCTGGCGGTTCCAGTCGACGATGGTGGCTCCGCGGGTGTGCTGGCCGGCCATTTCGACCGCGATCGGCCGCGATACGGCTTCGAGCACGCCATCGGGCTGCAGCGCCATCGCCATGGCCAGGGCGTCCGCCGCATGCCAGCGCTCGCCGCGGCCGGCCCGCGACCACGCCCGGGTGTGTGCGGAGACGCCGGCGTAGAAGCGCGCGCGCGGCGAATCGGCGGCCAGCCAGCGCTCGACGTCGGCATGCAGGTAGCCATGCGCCAGCACCGCTTCCCAGTCGGCGAGCTCGATCTTCGGGAAGCCGCTGAACACGATGTGCGCGGCCTCCGGGTCGAAGGCGATGTTGAACTCGGCGGCCGGGGTGATGTTGCCGTGGGCGGTGACCGCGGCGCCCATGACGATGCAGCGGGCCACGCGTTGCGGCAGGGCCGGGTCCAGCCGCAGGGCCAGCGCGAGGTTGGTCAATGGCCCGAGCGCGACCAGCACCAGGCGGCCGGCATGCACGTGCGAGAGGCGCAGGATCGCCAGCGCGGCATGTTCGTCCTCGGCGGTGCGGGTGGCGGGCGCGTAGCCGGTGTCGCCGAAGCCGTCGCGGCCGTGCACGTAGGCGGCGTCGCGGGCCGCATGCACCAGCGGGGTCGCGGCACCGGGGAACACCGGCACCTCGACATCGCACACCTCGCACAGCTTCAGCGCGTTAGCGACAGTGTGGCCGAGGCCGACGTTGCCGGCGGCGATGGTCAACCCGACCACCTCATGGCGATCGTCCGCGAAGGCCATCAGCAGCGCCAGCGCGTCGTCCACGCCGGGGTCGGTGTCGATCAGCAGGGGGATGCGGGCGTCGGTCATCGTCATCTTCAGGTTCGGCGCGGCGGCATCGAGAGCGAGGCCGACGCGGGCAGGGCCGGCCAGTGTACGGAGCCGCGCCCATGGATGGCGAGGCCGACGCGGGTCCGCTCAGGCTGATGCGTAGCGCGCGGCGCCGCCGACCCAGCGCGCGACGATGCGGTCGGCGATGCCAGGCGCCTCCTGCAGCAAGCGGTCGGCGAGCGCGTGCACGCGCGGCAGCAGGTCGGCATCGCGCACCAGGTCGGCCATGCGGAAACTGGCGAGGCCGGTCTGGCGGGTTCCCAGCAGTTCGCCCGGGCCACGCAGCTGCAAGTCCTTCTCGGCGATCGCGAAACCGTCGTTGGTCCGCCGCAAGGTGTCCAGGCGTTCGCGCGCCATCGCCGACAACGGCGACTGGTAGAGCAGCACGCAGCTGGATGCCGCGCTGCCCCGCCCCACCCGTCCGCGCAGCTGGTGCAACTGCGCCAGGCCGAGGCGTTCGGCGTTCTCGATCACCATCAGCGAAGCGTTGGGCACGTCCACCCCGACCTCGATCACCGTGGTGGCGACCAGCAGGTCGAGCTCGCCCAGCTTGAACGCCAGCATCGCGGCCTGCTTGGCCGCCGGCTTCAGGCGGCCGTGGACCAGCCCGATGCGCAGGCCCGGGAGCGCCGCCTGCAGGGCCTCGAAGGTGCCCTGCGCGGCCTGCGCGACGACGTCATCGGAGTCGTCGATCAGGGTGCAGACCCAGTAGGCCTGGCGCCCCTCGGCGCAGGCGGCGCGGATGCGTTCGATCAGTTCCGGTCGCCGTTCCGCGGCCAGTGCGATGGTCGCCACCGGGGTCCGGCCCGGCGGCAGTTCATCGATCGCGGACACGTCGAGGTCGGCGTAGGCGCTCATCGCCAGGGTGCGCGGGATCGGCGTCGCGGTCATCACCAGCTGGTGCGGGACGCCGCTGCGCCCCTTGTCGCGCAGCGCCAAGCGCTGGTGCACGCCGAAGCGGTGCTGCTCGTCGACGATCGCCAGCGCCAGGTCATGGAAGGCCACGCCCTCCTGCATCAGCGCGTGCGTCCCCACCACCACCTGTGCGCTGCCGTCGGCGACGGCATCCAGGGCCTGCCGGCGCGCCTTGCCGGTGACCTTGCCGGCCAGCCAGCACACGCGCACGCCCAGTGGTTCCAGCCAGCCACGCAGGTTGGCGAAATGCTGCTCGGCCAGCAATTCGGTCGGCGCCATCAGCGCGGCCTGCAGCCCCTGCTCCACCGCCAGCAGGGCGGCCATCGCGGCGACCACGGTCTTGCCGCTGCCGACATCGCCCTGCACCAGGCGCAGCATCGGCCGAGGTCGCGCCAAGTCCTCGCGCACCTGGGCGAAGACGCGGGCCTGCGCCGCAGTGAGGGCGAACGGCAGGCTGTCGCGCAGGCACGCCACCAGGGCGCCCGCGCCATCCAGCGCGCGCGCGCCTTCCGACTGCAGGGCGATGCGTTGCCGGCGCAGGCTGAGCTGGTGCGCCAGCAACTCCTCCAGCGCCAGCCGGCGCTGCGCGGGATGCAGGCCGGACTGCAGCGCCGCGAGGTCGGCATCGGC
>JAFLEC010000142.1 GCA_017302095.1 Lysobacterales bacterium
GGCAACGGGTGGTGCGCCGGGTGCGCCGCCTCGCTCAACGCCGGCGACGCCCGCGCAGGGTGGGCTCAGAGCAGGACCACATCGAACTGTTCCTGCAGGTACTGGGTGTCGGCCTGGAAGCGGATCGACTTGCCGAGGAATTCCTCCAGCTCGGCGACCGCGTTCGATTCCTCGTCGGTGATCCGCGCCACCACCTTCGGCGATGCGATCACCAGCAGGCGCTCGGCATCGAACTGGCGCACCGCCCGCACCACCTCGCGAAACACCTCGTAGGTCACCGTCTCCGCGGTCTTGACCATGCCGCGCCCGCCGCATTCGTGGCAGGGCTCGCTGAGCTGGCGCTGCAGCGATTCCACCGTGCGCTTGCGGGTCATCTCGACCAGCCCCAGCGGGGAGAAGTCGTAGACCGTGGTCTTGGCGTGGTCGCGCGCGAGCTGCTTTTCCAGCGTGCGCAGGACCTGCCGGCGATGCTCGGCATCGACCATGTCGATGAAGTCGATGATGATGATCCCGCCAAGGTTGCGCAGGCGCAGCTGGCGCGCCACCGCCTGCGCCGCCTCGAGGTTGGTGCGGTAGACGGTTTCCTCGAGGTTGCGCTGGCCGAGGAAACTGCCGGTGTTGACGTCGACGGTGGTCATCGCCTCGGTCTGGTCGATCACCAGGTAGCCGCCCGACTTCAGCGGCACTTCCTTGTCGAGCGCGCGCTGGATCTCGTCCTCGACGCCGTAGAGGTCGAAGATCGGGCGCGCGCCGGCGTAGTGCTCGATCTTCTCCGCCAGCCCCGGCATGTACTGCGCCGCGAACTCGCGCAGGCGCTCGCTGGTCTCGCGCGAGTCCACCTTCACCTTGTCGACGTCGCGGCGGATCAGGTCGCGCACCGCACGCAGCGGCAGGCTGAGGTCCTCGTACACGCAGCTGCCGACCTTGGCCGCGGCGATGTTGCGCTCGACCAGCGCCCACACCCGGCCGAGGTAGGCCACGTCCTCCGCCAGCGCCTCGGCCGGCTGGCCCTCGGCATTGGTGCGCACGATGAAGCCCTGCCCGCGCGAGGGCGGCGCGAACTCCGCGATCAGGCCTTTCAGCCGCGCGCGTTCGTCCTCGTCCTCGATCCGCGCCGAGATCCCGACCACCCGCGAATGCGGCAGCAGCACCAGGTAGCGCGAGGGAATGCTGAGCTGGGTGGTGAGCCGGGCGCCCTTGCTGCCGATCGGATCCTTCACCACCTGCACCACGATCTCGGCGCCGTCGCGCAGCAGTTCGGCGATCGGCACCTGCACCTGCGGCGGCACCGGCGCGGTCGCCTCGCCCTCGCCCGGATCCAGCGGCGCGCTGCGGAAGATGTCGTTGGCGTGCAGGAACGCGGCGCGCTCCAGGCCGATGTCCACGAACGCGGCCTGCATCCCGGGCATCACCCGCTGGACCTTGCCCTTGTAGATGTTGCCGACCACGCCGCGCTGGCTGCCGCGCTCGATGTGCAGCTCCTGCAGCATGCCGTTCTCGACCACCGCGACGCGGGTCTCGCGCGGGGTCACGTTGACCAGCAGCTCCTCGCTCATGCCTGCACCCCGAACTGGCGCAGCAGGCCCACAGTCTCGTGCAGCGGCAGGCCCATGACCCCGCTGTAGCTGCCCGACAGGTGCGCGATGTGCGCCTCGAAGCGGCCCTGGATCGCGTAGGCGCCGGCCTTGCCCTGCCATTCGCCGGTGGCGAGGTAGCGCGCGATGTCATCGTCGCCGAGCGCCGCCACGGTGACTTCGGAGCGCGACACCGCCTGCAGCTCGCGTCCCGCCGACACCACCGAGACCGCGGTGACCACCTCGTGGGTGCGCCCCGACAGCCGCCGCAGCATGGCCTCCGCGACGCCGGCGCTGCCCGGCTTGCCGAACACCTCGTCGTCGAGGATCACTTCGGTGTCCGCGCCCAGCACCACCGCACCTGGGACCGCGACCACGCGCAGCAGGCCGGCGCCGGCCTTTTCGCGCGCCACCCGGCGCACGTAGTCGGCGGGCGCTTCGTCGGCGCCACGCTGTTCGGGCAGGTCGAGGTCGATGACGCCGAAGTCCAGTCCCAGGCGGGCCAGCAGTTCGGCGCGCCGGGGCGAGCGCGAGGCAAGATGCAGCATCCCCGCAGTCTAACCGGAGGCATCCGCCCGCCGGGTACGGCCCCACATTCGACCCCGTTCCGGCTCACCGCGCGTTCACTGCGATGATGGCGTTCACCCGGCGGCGACCGGGACCGCGCCATCCTTCCCCCCGCATCGTCCCGGAGTCCACCATGCCCGCGTTCCGCAACCTCGCCCTCGCCCTCGCCCTCGCCGCCGGAGTCCCCATGCAGGCCAGCGCCCAATCCCCGATGCCGCCCGCGGCGCCGATCGCAGCCGACGGCACCCTGCTGTCGATCGCGACGACCGCGGAGGCCACCCGCGTTCCCGACGTCGCCACCATCTCCACCGGCGTCGTGACCCAGGCCGCCGACGCCAACGCGGCGATGCGCGCCAACGCCGTGCAGATGGACAAGGTGATGGCCGCGCTGCGTGGCGCCGGCATCGCCGAACGCGACATCCAGACCAGCGGCATCAGCCTGAACCCGCAGTACAAGTACGCCGAGAGCCAGCCGCCGACGATCACCGGCTACCAGGCCAGCAACAGCGTCAACGTCAAGGTGCGCGACCTCGGCAAACTGGGCAAGGTGCTCGACACCCTCGCCGCGCAAGGCGCGAACCAGATCAACGGACCGAGCTTCGAGGTCGACAAGCCAGACGAGGCCTACGCGGAAGCGCGGATCGCGGCGCTGCGCAAGGCGCAGGCGCAGGCCCGCACCTATGCCGATGCGCTCGGCCTGCAGGTGCGGCGGATCGTCAGCATCAGCGAGGGCGGCGCCAGCCTGCCGCGGCCGATGCCGATGGTGCGGGCGATGGCGTCCGACGCGATGATGGCCAAGGAGACCTCGGTCGCCCCCGGCGAGACCACGCTGTCGGTCGGGATCGAGGTCGTGTTCGAGCTGGGGAGCTGACATGGGCACCCGCGATCCCGCCGATGCCGACCGCATCCCCACCGGCCATCCGAAGCCGGCCTGCAACACCGGCTACGCGGAACCCAAGCCGCGCGACAAGGGCGAGGCGCAGATCCCCGGCGCGGAACCGCCGCCGGATCCCGAAGCCGGCGGGCTTGAGCACGACCCCGATCCCACGCCCTGAGCCGTCCCGATGACCGCCACGACGCCCGCCCCGTGCGGGCGTCGTCGTTTCCGGGTGCAGTGTGCGCGGGATCGCATGCATGCGGATCCAGCGGTCGGCGGCATGCTGCCGCCGGTCGCCATCGGGTTGCCGCAGTCAATCGCGCGGCGCAGCGTGGAATCGGATCGTGCGATGGCCAACCCCGATCGCCGGTCTGGTCCGTTGCATGGGGTGTGTTCCCACGTCGCTCCACCCTGACAGGAGGTTGACCATGGTCCGTGCACATGTCCCCGCTGTGTTCCGCCCAGCAGGTTTCGCCCTGCTGGCGCCCGTCGAGAAGCCCCATCTGGATCCGGCCCGGATCGCCACGATGAGCGGCACCTTGGCACTCAACCTGCTCGCCTTCGGCCTGCTGATGATGCCGCTGGCGATGCCGACGCCGGTGGTCGACCTGCCACGCGAACCCGGGTTGGTCGTCCGCGACATCCCGCCGGACATCATCGTTCCCGTCGAGATCGTGAAAGAGAAGCAGCCGGTGACGCCGCAGCGGCAGGTGGCGCAACCCACGGCGCCGCGCAACAACACGGTGCCGGCCAGCAGCGATCCGGTGGCCGTCGAGACCGGCACCGAGCCCGTGGTGGACAGCGGCCACGCGGATGCCGGCCCTGTCGACATCGGCCCGGTCGCCAGCGCGCCGACCGCGATCCAACTGCAGTACGAACATGCCCCGCCGCCGAAGTATCCGCGCAATGCGCAACGCCTCGGCTGGACCGGGACCGTGCTGCTGCAGGTCCTGGTCGGCATCGACGGGCGTCCGCTGGAAGTCGCCATCGCCCAGGGCAGCGGCCACCGCGAACTGGACGAGGCCGCCCGCGAGCAAGTGCTCAAGCGCTGGCGCTTCCAGCCGGCGATGCAAGGCGAGCGCCCGGTGCAGGCGCTGGGGCTGGTGCCGATCGAGTTCTCGCTGCCGCGCTGACGCCGGCGCACGGGGCGCCCGTGGCCTGCACGGGCGCCCGGTCAGGCGCGGTGGTAGGGATGGTTGGCCAGCAACGCCGCGGCGCGATACACCTGCTCCGCGAGCACCAGCCGCACCAGCATGTGCGGCAGGGTCAGCGGACCGAGCGACCAGCGTTCGTCGGCACGCTGCAGGACCTCGGGCGCATGGCCCTCGGGTCCGCCGATCAGGAACGCGAGGTCGCGCCCCCGTCCGCGCCAGTGCTCCAGGCGCACCGCGAGTTGTTCCGACGAATGCAGTGTGCCGCGTCCGTCCAGCGCCACCACGTGCGCCTGCTTCGGCAACGCGGCTAGCACGCGCGCGCCCTCGTCGGCCATCGCCCTGGCGGTATCGCGGCCCTTGCCGCGCCCGCCGGGCTCGACCTCGACCAGTTCCATCGGCAGCCAGTGCGACAGCCGCTTCTGGTATTCGGCGAACCCCTGCGCGACCCAGGCTGGCGCGCGTTCGCCGACGGCGATGAGCCGGGCCTTCACCGGCAATCCCGCTTCATGCCTCGAACCCGACCAGGAACCGTCGCCAGCGACGCCAGCCCGGGCGGGGCCGGAGCGCAACAACCGCTGTGTACGTAGAGGTGCATGGGGATCGCGAGCACCGCACTCGCCCGGAATGGCGAGCGCAGCAGCTTATTGATCGAGTTCGGGAGGCTGGTCGCCGACCGTCCACAGCCGCTCCAGCGCGTAGAACTCGCGCACGCGCGGCAGCATGACGTGGACCACGACGTCGCCCAGGTCCACCAGCACCCATTCGGCCTCGCGCTCGCCTTCCACGCCCAGCGGCATCACGTCGAGCTTCTTGGCGAAGCGCACCACTTCGTCGGCCACCGACTTCACGTGGCGGGTCGACGTGCCCGATGCGATGACCATGTAGTCGCAGACGCTGCTCTTGCCGCGCACGTCGATCTCGACCACGTCCTTCGCCTTGAGCTCCTCGACCGCGGCGTGCACGGTCTTGAGCAGGGTCTCCACCGGCGGCGGCGGATTCGGCAGGCTGGTCTTGATGACGTGGGCGGTGGTGGTCAAGGGCGCGGCTCGGGGGGTCAGGGATTCGGCGGCAGTATAGCCGCGGGGTCGCGGTACAGCCCGTGACGGTCGATGTAGGCCGCCACCGCGGGCGGCACCCAGTCGCGCCAGGGCTCGCCGGCGGCGATCCGCCGGCGCAATTCGGTGGAGGACTCGGCTCGCAGGCCTGGCAATTGCAACAGGGCGATCCCACCAGCCGCACTGGCGTGGAGTGCATCCGCAGGCTGCCAGCGCGCGGCGACTTCGGCATGCACCTGCGGCGCGGCGTCACGCAGGTGCTCAGGCGCGATGTCGGCGCCGGGCCGCTGCACGACCACCAGGTGGGCCAGCGCGAACAGGCGGCGCCAGTGGTGCCAGGTGTCGAGCTGCAGCAGCGAATCCGCGCCGATCAGCCAGGCGATCGGCGCCCGCTCACCGAGTTCGCCGCGCAATTCCGCGAGGCTGTCCACGGTGTACGAGGGGCCGCTGCGCGCGAGTTCGCGGCGGTCGACCGCGAGCCCGGGCTCGCCGGCCACCGCCAGCGCCAGCATCGTTGCGCGCTGGCCGGCATCG
>JAFLEC010000143.1 GCA_017302095.1 Lysobacterales bacterium
GGCTGCCGGCGGAACTCGCCCGCCGCCTTGCCGGAGGACACTGAGATGCCGGTGAAACTCGCGCAGGGGATGCAGGTCGACGGCTTCACGCTGCTCGCGCCGCTCCACCAAGGCGGCATGGCCACGCTGTGGCGGGTCGCGCATCCCGACCACCCCGGCCCGCTGCTGATGAAGCTGCCGCGGATCGGCTACGGCGAAGCCGCCACCCAGATCGTCGGCTTCGAGGTCGAACGCATGCTGATGCCGGTGCTCGCCGGCCCGCACGTGCCGCGCTACGTCGCCAGCGGCGACTTCGAGGACCAGCCGTGGCTGGTGATGGAACAGCTGCCCGGCGAGACCCTGCGCCCGCTGCTCGAACAGGCCCCGCTGCCCGCCGAACGCGTCGCCACGCTCGGGGCATTGGCGGCGACGGCGTTGCAGGACCTGCACCGGCAGGGCGCGGTGCACCTCGACGTCAAGCCCAGCAACCTGCTGCTGCGCGAATCGCCGGGCGAGCCGCCGCGGATCGTGCTGATCGACTTCGGGCTGTCGCACCACCAGCACCTGCCCGACCTGCTCGCCGAGCAGTTCCACGTGCCGATCGGCACCGCGCCCTACATCGCGCCGGAGCAGGTGCTCGGCGTGCGCAACGATCCGCGCAGCGACCTGTTCGCGCTCGGCGTCACCCTGTACCACCTCGCCACCGGCGAACGCCCGTTCGGCAACCCGACCGGCGAAGGCGGCCTCAAGCGCCGGCTGTACCGCGACCCGCCGCCGCCGCGCGCGTTGAAGCCGGACCTGCCGCGCTGGCTGCAGGAAATCGTGCTGCGTTGCCTCGAAGTCGATCCGGACGCGCGCTATCCCACCGCCGCACAACTTGCCTTCGACCTGCGGCATCCCGAGCAGGTGCCGCTGAGCGAACGCGCCGAACGCACCCGGCGCGACGGCCGGCTGGCGGTGGCCAAGCGCTGGCTCGGGCGCTACAGCCGCGAGCGAGCGCTGGCCGCGCCGGCCACCCAGCAACTCGCGCAGGCGCCGCTGCTGATGGTCGCGATCGACCTCAAGCACGAGGACCCGGCGTTGTGCCGCGCACTCCACGAAAGCGTGCAGCGCGCGCTGCAGACCACGCCCGGCGCGCGCCTGGCCTGCGTCACGGTGATGCGCACCGCGCGCATCGGGATGGACAGCAACCTCGATGCCGCCGGCCGCAACCGCCACGTGAAGCGACTGGTCGCGCTGCGCGACTGGGTGCGCCCGCTGCAGCTCGACGAACACCGCGTGACCTTCCACGTGCTGGAGGCGCACGATCCCGCCGAGGCGCTGGTCGAATACGCCCGCACCGCCGACGTCGACCATATCCTGCTGGGCGCGCGCGGCCTCACCGGCGTGCGCCGCATGCTGGGCAGCGTGTCGGCGCGGGTGGTCGCGGAAGCGCCCTGCACCGCCACCGTGGTACGGGTACGCGGCGAATCGCCTCCCCAATGACAGGACGGCCGCCTTGCGGCGGCCGTCCGTGCGGTGCGGTGGCGCCGTCGGTCAGAAGTTCCAGCCGAAGCGGATGCCCATCAGGCGCGGCAGGCCGATGGTCTCGTACACCTGTCCGTTCGGGTACTCGGCCACCACCCCGCTGGCGCCGCAGATCGACTCCGGGCACTGGGTGAAGCGACCCTGGACCACCCGCTCGTCGGTCACGTTCTTGATGTAGAAGTCGACCGTGTAGTTTTCCCACCGGAAGCCGGCGGAGACATCCATCGTCGTCCACGCAGGCAAGTCGCCCTTGACCGCGTAGGCGGTGACCTCGCCCGGGAACTGCGGGGCCACGCGCAGGTCGGTGCTGCGCTTGCCCTCGTGCGCGACCACGCCCTGCACATACCACTCGGCGGCGCCGACATCCCAGGTGTAACGGCCGGTCAGGAAGCCCTTGCCTTTCGAGGTGACCGGCAGGCGGGTGCCCGCCGGTGCCTGCGGGCCCAGGACCGCGTCGCCATCGGGGTTGAGGGTGCCGTTCGGGCAGCTGGTGACGGGCTTGCCGCTGGCATCGGTCCAGCCGCAGTAGTCCTCGGTCAACTCCGCGTCGTACAGGGACAGCCCCGCACCGAGGCGGAAGTTGTAGTTGACCGCCCAGTTGACGTCGAGCTCGAGCCCGCGGATGCGCGCCTGGTTGGCGTTGCGGATCTCGGTCAGGCCGTTCGGCCCGACGATCGAGAACTGGAAGTCCTTCCAGCGCTCCTCGAACACCGCACCGTTGAACGACAGGCGGTTGTCGAGCCAGGTGGTCTTCCAGCCGAACTCGAAGTTGTCGAGGTAATCGGACAGGTACGGCGGCAAGGTGCCGCGGCGGTTGATGCCGCCCGGCCGGTACCCCTGCGACCAGATCGCATAGACCATCTTGTCGTCGTCGATCTGGTAGTTGAGGTTGATCTTGCCGAGGAAGTCGTTCTCCTTGACCCGCTTGTCGAACGACAGGCACGGCGCGCCCTCGTAGTCGTCCTGCGAGATGCAGCCGGCCTCGCCGGTGGACGAGCTCCAGCCCCAGTCGCCGTAACCGAAGAAGCCCTTCAGGCTGTTGTCGACCCAGAAGTAGCGGCCGCCGGCGGTCACGGTCAGCTTGTCGGTGATGCCGTACGACACCTCGCCGAACACCGCGGAATCACGGTCGCGGCGATCCTGCTGGGTCAGCCAGATGGTGTCTGGCCAGCCCTCGACCCACTGCTGCGGATCGAGGTCGTTGATCATGTAGCGCTGTTCGATGTCGTGCTTCTGGTCCTGCCAGAACACGCCGGCGACGAAGCGCAGGCGTTGGTCCTGTTGGGACGCGAGGCGCAGCTCGTGGCTGGTCTTGCTGTAGCCGTCGACCCCGTGGATGAACTGCGACGGATTGGTCGAGCCGCCCGGCGCGCACATGAAGGCATCCGGGTCGAACTGGCTGCAGAAGTAGGCGCCGTAGCCGGAGACCGCGTCATACCAGAACCCGTAGTCGTTGTAGTCCTGGTCGATGAAGTCGTCGCGCTTGAGGTGCGAGAACGCGTAGGTCAGGTCGAAGTTGCCGACCTTGCCGGTCACGGTCAGCGCGCCCTGCCACCACTTGTCCTCGGAATACTCCTTGTAGAAATGGGTCAGCGCGTAGTCCCCGACCTGCGGATCGGTGGCGAAAGTGCCATTCACGACCTGCTTCTGCGCCATGAATTGCGGGGTGATCGTCCAGTTCTCGTCCAGCTCGAAACGCAGCGCGGCGCGCGCGCCGGTGGTCTCGACCCAGTTGTAGTCGTCCTCGGCGACCTCGCGGTTGTCGTCGGTGCCGTGGCCGGTGTCGGCATCCCAGTAGGGATAGGTGCGCGAACCGAAGACGTTGTCGATGTAGCCGGCATCCTTCTTGTTCCAGCCGA
Organism: Lysobacterales bacterium; assembly: GCA_017302095.1. Classification (GTDB taxonomy): domain Bacteria; phylum Pseudomonadota; class Gammaproteobacteria; order Xanthomonadales; family Xanthomonadaceae; genus Thermomonas. Next base: position 3,366 of record JAFLEC010000143.1, read on the forward strand.
CCACGCGCAAGGCCGAACGCTCGCTCAGCGGGACATTCACGAAGGCCTCGGTGACATAGCCGATGCCTCCGTGCGAGACCGAGTTGAGCTCGATGCCGCCGCCGGTGGCGAAAGCGGACGGATCGGGCTTGTTGGTGATCAGGCGGATCGTGCCCGATTGCGAGCTGGCGCCGTACAAGGTGCCCTGCGGCCCGGACAGTGTCTCCACCCGGGCGAGGTCGAACACGTGCAAGTCGAGCGCGCCCTGGATGGTGGTGATCGGCTGCTCGTCGAGGTAGATGCCGACGCTGGGCAGCGAGCCCGAATGGTTGCCGTCGCCGCCGCTGGCGACGCCGCGCATGTAGACCTGGCCGAAGCCGGGGCCGGAGGTTTCCAGCGAGACGCTGGGCATCAGCCGCAGGTAATCCTCGGCGTCGCGGATCTGCAGTTCCTGCAGCTGCTGGGTACCCAGCACCTGCATGCTGATCGGCACCTTCTGCAGGTTTTCCTCGCGCTTCTGCGCGGTCACGGTCACCGCGTCGAGGGTGACCGCGCGGTCCTTCTGCTCCTGCTGCGCGGGGGCTTCCTGGGCCATCGCCAGCGGGCTGCAAAGTGCGGCGAGGATCGCCGCGGCCAACGGCATCCTGCCGATCCGGTGGTGCGGGGTCTTGCGTGTGGTGCGATGGCGCATGGCATGGTCCCCAAAAGGTTCAAGAACGGTGGTTGTGGACGGCTGGGTGGAGCGAAGCGACGGCGGGCGGTGCCGCCGGATAGTGGTCGAGCACGGGCCCGAGCGCGGCCGCGAGCGGGTCGAGCCACGGCGCGAAGTGGCGCCAGTGGTCCACGCCCTCGCGGTAGATCGGTTGTCGGACCTGCTCGGAACTGGCGGTGCGCACAGCGCGGTCGTTCTCGAAGAAGCGCAGGCAGCGCGCGTCGAACGGCAGCCCGCAGTAGTCCAGCAGCGCGCGCACCTGCGCTTCGGTGTCGGCCACCAGGTCCTCGTAGATGACGCGGTGCACGCGTCCGGGCAGGACATCGTCGAAATGCGCCATCAGCGCCACGTAGTCCGCGTAGTAGGCGCCGATGTCGGCGAGGTCGTAGCTGAAGGCCTGGCCACGCGCGAAATGCTGCTTGAAGTTGGAGAAGCCGCAGGCCATCGGATGCCGGCGGGCGTCGATGATGCGCGCGTTCGGCAGCATCAGGTGGATCAGGCCGACGTGCGCATGGTTGTTCGGCATCTTGTCGATGAACAGCGGCGCGCCGGTCTGGCGCTGCACCCGGGTGCGCGCAAGGTAGCGCTCGCCAAGCGCGGCGAAGGCCTCCGGCGGCATCGCCTCGACCACGTCGTGGTAGGAGGTCGTGGACGGCGAATCGACGCCGAGCCGGAGTTCGCGGGTGATCGCGATGACCTCCGGCAATTCCATCGTGGCTTCCACCTCGGGGTGGCTGCCGAGGATCTGCTCGAGCAGGGTCGAGCCCGCGCGCGGCATGCCGAGGATGAAGATCGGGTCGCGCGCCGGGCAGCCGGCGCCGGCGCGGCTTGCGAAAAACTCGCGGGTGTAGAGGCGCTCGGCGCGCTGCCGACGCTCGCGGTTGAGTCCGGCGTCGTAGGGCAGTTGCCGGCGCCGCCGCGCGTTGCCGTCGCGGTAGTGCGCGAACGCGGCGGCGTGCTCGCCGGCATCCTCCAGCGCCTTGCCCAGCGCGAACGCCATGTTGAGCTGCTGTTCCTCGTCGAGGCCGCCGGCCTCCAGCGCCGCGCGCATGCGGGCGATGTCGCCGGCATCCAGGCGCACGGTCTTCATGTTCGCGAGGCTCCACCACGCGGTGCCGAAGCCCGGCTGCAGCTCGGTCGCGCGCCGGTAGGCCGCGATCGCACGGTCGCGATGGCCCTCGGTCTTCAACGCATGGCCCAGGCTCAGCCAGATCCGCGGGTCCAGCGGACGCTCGCGCAGCAGGCCTTCGTACAGGCCGATCGCATCGGCGTACTGGCCGAGCTTGCCGAGCACCACCGCCTTCTGGTTGCGGAGGCCGGCGTCGTCTGGGTCGTCGCGCAGCAGGCTGTCGAGTTCCAGCAACGCCTCGGCGTGGCGGTTGCCGCGATCCAGCGCCAGCGCGAGGTTGCGCCGTGCCGCGCCGAAACCGGGCGCCAGCGCCAGGCAGCGCTCCAGCAACACCTGCGCCTGTTCGTTGCGGCCCACCCGCAGGCCAAGCTCGGCCAGCATGCGCATCGCCGCGATATCGTTGCCATGCCGCCGCAAGCGCTGCCGCAGGCGCTGTTCGGCCTCGGGCAGGCGCTCGTGGGCCAACGCCTGCGCCGCCGCCATCAATTCGGGATCCGCGGGCGCCTGTGCGACATGCCGCAGGTAGTCGGCCTCCGCCGCCGCGGCGTTGCCGGCGTCGCGCCGGAGGTCGGCCAACGCCAGCCACACCCCC
>JAFLEC010000144.1 GCA_017302095.1 Lysobacterales bacterium
TGCGCCCCACGGTCACCCAAGGATCCGCGTCCATGTCATCCCGTCATCCCGCGTTGCCGCCCGGCGGCCCGCATGCGTCCCGTCGTCGTTTCGTCCAGGGCCTCGCCTCGGGCGGTGCGCTGCTCGGCCTGGGGCTGTGGCCCCGCGCCGGCCGTGCCGCCGCACCGATGGTGCTGGCCGGCACCGAGTTCGACCTGTCGGTCGGCGAAACCCTGGTCAACTTCACCGGCAAGACCCGTCCGGCGGTCACCGTCAACGGCATGCTGCCGGCGCCGCTGCTGCGCTGGAAGGAAGGCAGCACGGTGACCCTGCGCGTGCGCAACGACCTGCCGCGCGGCTCGATCCACGGACCCGACACCTCGATCCACTGGCACGGCATCCTGCTGCCCGCGAACATGGACGGCGTGCCGGGCATGAGTTTCGACGGCATCCGCCCGGGCGAGAGTTACCTGTACCGATTCCAGGTGCGGCAGGCCGGCACCTACTGGTACCACAGCCATTCCGGCTACCAGGAACAGGGCGGCCTGTACGGCCCGCTGGTGATCGATCCCGCCGGCCCCGAGCCGCATCCCAGCGACCGCGAGCACGTGCTGCTGCTGTCCGACTGGACCGACCTCGACCCCGCCGATCTGTTCGCGCGGCTGAAGAGGATGGCCAGCCACGACAACCACTACCAGCGCACGGTCGCGGACTTCCTGCGCGACGCCGAGGCCGATGGCCTGCGCGCCACCCTGGCCGACCGCGGCGCGTGGGGCCGGATGCGGATGACCCCGACCGACCTCTCCGACGTCAACGCGCACACCTACACCTACCTGCTCAACGGCACCACCGCGCTGGGCAACTGGACCGGCCTGTTCGCGCCCGGCGAGACCGTGCGCCTGCGCCTCGTCAACGGCTCGGCGATGACCTACTTCGACGTCCGCATCCCGGGGCTGGCGATGACCATCATCGCCGCCGACGGACAACCGGTGGAGCCGCTGACGGTCGACGAATTGCGGATCGCAGTGGCCGAGACCTACGACGTGCTGGTCCGCCCGTCCGGGCAGGAGGCCTACACCGTGTTCGCCCAGGATGCCGCGCGCACCGGCTACGTGACCGGCACCCTGGCGGTGCGCCACGGCCTGCGCGCCGAGGTGCCGGCGCTGGATCCGCGCCCGCTGCTGACCATGGCCGACATGGGCCACGGCGGGATGGGCCGTGTCGGTGGCATGGAAGGCGCGTGCGGGGCGTCGATGCGCGGCATGGAAGGCGGTTGCGGCGCGGCCATGCAGGGCGGCCATGCGATGCCCGGCATGGACCACGGCGGCATGCCGATGCAGGCGCATCCGCCGAGCGAGACGAACAACCCGCTGGTGGACATGCAGACGATGGCGCCCACCCCGCGGCTGGACGATCCCGGCATCGGCCTGCGCGGCAACGGGCGCAAGGTCGCGACCTATGCCGACCTGCGCAGCGCGTTCGCGGATCCCGATGGCCGCGAACCGGGGCGCACCGTGGAGCTGCACCTGACCGGCCACATGGAGAAGTTCGCGTGGTCGTTCGACGGCATCAAGTTCGCGCAGGCCGACCCGCTGCGCATGACCTACGGCGAACGCCTGCGCATCGTGCTGGTCAACGACACCATGATGAGCCACCCGATCCACCTGCACGGGCTGTGGAGCGACCTCGAGGACGCCGACGGCGGCTTCCACCTGCGCAAGCACACCATCGACATGCCGCCGGGCACGCGCCGCAGCTACCGCGTGCGCGCGGATGCGCTGGGGCGCTGGGCCTACCACTGCCACCTGTTCTTCCACATGGAATCCGGCATGTTCCGGGAAGTGCGGGTGCAGGAATGAACGCGCGCCTCGCGACCGCCGCCGCGCTGGCGGCCTGCCTCGGCATCGTCGCGCCGGCATCGGCGCAGCACGCCGGGCATGCGATGCCGGCCGTGCCGGCATCGCCCGCGCCCACGCCCGCGCCATCGCAGGAATCGCCGCCCGCATCCCCGCAAGCGACGCCCGCGGGGACCGACCACGCCGTGATGGATCACGACGCGATGGATCATGCCGCGATGGGCCATACCCCTGCGCCGGCCGATGCCGTCGACCTTGCGTTGCCGCGCACGCCGATCCCGGTGCCGACCGACGCCGATCGCGCGGCGGCGTTCCCGGAGGTGCATGCGCACCACATGCACGGCACACGCCCGCACGCGTACTGGCTGCTCGACCGGCTGGAGGTCGACGACGGCGACCACGGTCGCGGCACCGCATGGGAAGGCAGCGCCTGGATCGGTGGCGACGTGCAGCGCCTGTGGCTGCGCAGCGAGGGCCACGCGCGCGATGGCAAGCTCGAACGCAGCGACCTCGAGGCGTTGTACGGCCGCGGCGTGCGCGCCTGGTGGGATGTGCTGGCGGGCGTGCGCCACGAGGACGGTGAAGGACCGTCGCGGACCTGGGCGGCGTTCGGCGTGCAGGGCATGGCGCCGTACAAGTTCGAGGTGTCGGCCACCGCCTACCTCGGGCAGGGCGGCCGCAGCGCGGCGCGGCTCGAAGCGGAGTACGACACCCTGTTCACCGACCGCTGGATCCTGCAGTGGCGCGCCGAAGCCAGCCTCCACGGGCAGGCCGATCCCGCGCTCCGCCGCGGCGCCGGGCTGTCCACCCTCGAGGCCGGGTTGCGCCTGCGCTACGAGGTCACCCGCCGGTTCGCGCCCTATGTCGGCATCGAACACGAACGCGCGTTCGGCGAGACCGCGACCCTGCGCCGCGCCGACGGCGAGGTGGCGCGCGAGACCAGGGTCGTCGCCGGACTGCGCCTCTGGTTCTGAGTCCGCTCAGCCGGCGGGATCGTAGGCGCGTACGCTCTCCTGCTCGTCGGGGTCGTTGCGCGCCACCAGCGCGATCGCGTCGGTGTTGGCGCTGAGGTTGATCGGCTGGTGCGGGACCCCGGCCGGGATGAACAGGAAGTCGCCGGCGCGGTTGATGCAGGACTTCGCCAGGCCGTCGCCGTACAGCGTCTGCACCTCGCCCTGCAGCAGGTAGATCGCGGTCTCGTAGCCCTCGTGGTAGTGCGGTGCCGCGCGTGCGCCGGCTGGGATCACCACCACGTTCATCGACAGCGCGGTGGCGCCGGCGGTGCGCCCGGAGATGCCGACGAAGTTGGGCAGTCGCTGCAGGGTGTCGACCGGGACGTCCGGACGCACGGTGATGATGTCGCCGTCGTGGTGCATGCGCGCGGCCTCAGGGGACGATCGCGAAGACGCGCGCGGGGAAGCCGCTGCCGCCTTCGGGCTTGGGGAAGGTGACGATCGCGATCGCGCCGGCTTCCGGGACCTGGTCGAGGTTGGCCAGCAGTTCGATCTGGTAGCGGTCGCGCGAGAGGATGTAGGTTTCCAGCGCGTAGTCGTCCTTCGAGGTCGCGATCCCGGGATCGGTGTCGGTGGTCTCGTGCCCGGAGGCGGTGATGCCGCGGGTCTCGTAGAGGTAGCGCAGGACGTCGAGCCGCCAGCCGGGGTAGTGGGCGACGCCGTCGGCATCCTCGTTGCGCATGCGCGCCGCATCCGGCCAGCGCTTGCCCCAGTCGGTGCGCAGGGCGACGAAGGCGCCGGCCGGGATCGCGCCATGCCGCGCTTCCCACGCGCGCAAGTCGTCCATCGTCACCTGGTAGTCGGGGTCGCGCGCGGCCTGCCGGCTGACGTCCAGCACCACCAGCGGCAGCACCATCTCGCGGACGTCGATCTGGTCCACCGTGCGCTTGCCGGCGATGAAGTGCGCGGGCGGGTCCACGTGGGTGCCCCATTGCCCCGGCAGGGTGTAGGTCTGGGCGAAGAACCCGGCGCCCTTGGTGCCGGTCCCGGGCGTGTACGAATAGGTCGTGGTACGCGTCTCCGGGTCAAAGCCCGGCCAGTGCGGGATGCCCGGGTTGAACGCGTGGGTGAGGTCGACGAAGCGCTTGCCCTGCAGCGCCTGCAGCGTCGGCCACAACCCGGGCGGCTCCGCCGCCGCCAGCCATCCCGTGCAGCCCAGCATTCCGACTGCCAGCCAGATCCGCCATGTCCGTTGCATCGTGCATCCCCAGGTGCGCCGTGCCGAGTGCGCACCCTACACCGCGATGGCGGCGATGGCGCGTTGCTGGCTACCAGAACGCCATCGCGCGCAAGGGCATGCGCACCGGCTGTGGGAAGCCGGCGGCGAGGTCCTGCCGATAGCGGGCCTGCAGGAAAGGCGGCATCAGGGTGCGCGTGGCCATCTGAGCGAGGCTGCACCAGTCGACTTCGGCGATGTGCTCGATGCAATTGCCGGGGTGGCGGTGGTCGAGCGTGCCGCCGGCCATCGTGCAGGCGAACCAGAACTTCACATGGCGCGACTCGGGGCAATGGAATTCCTCGACATAGGCCAGGCGTGGCGCGGCCGCGACGATCCCGGTTTCCTCGAGGCATTCCCGCAGCGCCGCGGCTTCCAGCGATTCGTCGCCTTCGACACGGCCGCCAGGCGGCACCCAGAAATCGTAGCGGCCGGGCACGACGTGCCGCACCAGCAGCAAGCGGCCTGCATCGTGGACAAGCGCGCCGGCGGAAATGACGTGGGCGGGGGACGAGGTCATGGCGAGTCGGCTCGATGCGGAGGAAGTGGGTGTTGCGCCGGCGCAATGCCTCCGCGCAACACGGTCAGCGCGGCCAGCGCATACCAGGCACATTGCGCCAGCGTCACGGTGGCGATCCCGGCGACGTCGGTGTCGACCAGGCCGATGGCATAGCCGGCGACGCACAGTGCCGAGATCCCCACGCCGACGCGGTGGGTTGCGCGCGACCATGGGCCTGGCGAGGCACGAACCCCCAGCGACCACAGCAGGATCGCCAGGCTGGTAGCGACCAGGCCGAACCCGGCTAGGGCCTGGTTGAGGGAGAACGCGAACATCGCCACCGCGGGGGCGGCATCCGCGTGGGCCTGGCCGTCGGTGGTCGCCCATTGCGCGAATCGACCGAGAGCGAAGCCGTTGATCATCGCGCCGGCGACCATTGCCGCCGCACCCAAGCCGTACAGACGCTCGGCGCCGCGCGCCATCGCCGGCGACGGCCAGCACGCGCCGAGGGCGCCCAGCAGCAGCCAGGCAGCGACCACGCTGGCGACCAGCAGCAGGTGCAGGTGGCTGGCCTGCGGCGCGATCGCAGCCAGGCCGTGCATCCACGTGTCGGCGGAGTCGGCCGGCGCCTGCGGGTGGAACCAGATCGCACACGCCTGCAGCAGGGCGATCGCCAGCAGGGCGTGTGCGCTGGCCCGGGTCGAGGTCATGCCATCCGGCGTGGGGTATCGCATCTGGTGTCTCCCGTTCGTCGGGGGCTACCCTAGCCGCCACCGAGCTTCCGCTTCCGGACATGCCGCCCCAGTCGTCCGCCATCGCCCGTGGCATCCGCCAGGATGCGCAGGATCCCCGCAGTCGCAAGACCCGCGCGGATCTCCTGCGGGCGTTCTTCGCGCTGGCGTTGTCGCGGCGTTACCACGAGATCCGCATCACCGACGTGCTGCTTGCGTCCGGCGTGGCGAAGTCCACCTTCTACGAGCATTTCAGCGGCAAGGACGCACTGCTCGCGGCCAGCATGGAAGGACCGCTGGGCGTGCTGGCCGGGCTGGTCGACGACAGTCGTGACGTGGTCGAGGTCGCGGCGATCCTGGCCCACTTCCACGAGAACGGTACCCTGGCGCGCAGCCTGTTCCAGGGTCCGGCCGCGCGGGTGGTGCGCGAGGCGCTGGTGGCGGAGGTCGAGGCCCGGCTGCGCCCCGCCCAGCG